>DATIYG010000280.1:0-2799 GCA_035517755.1 Rhizomicrobium sp.
CCCGCCGTCACGCATCTGTATGTGCAGGCCGGCGCCTTCACCAGCTACGACAATGCCAACCGGCTGAAAATCCGGCTGGCCTCGGCCGGCGATCTCACCATTTCATCGGTGATGCATGACGGGCAGAAGCTCTATCGCGTCCGGTCCGGCCCCTACGATGAACTGGAAGAGGCAAATGATGCGTTGGCCCGGCTGAACGGGCTTGGTAATAACGACGCAGCGATCGTCGTCGATCAGTAACAGTCTGGCCTCCGAGGTATCTGCAATGCGGTCAAGCCGCCTTTGGTTTGCGTTCCTGCTTTCTATTCTCGCCACAAGCGTAGTCCCGGCCTCCGCCGGTGTTCTCGAAACTTCCGCCGAGCACGCGCTCCTGATGGATGCGGCCAGCGGCCAGGTGCTGTGGGCGAAAGACGCCTACGCGCCGATGCCGCCGGCATCGATGAGCAAGCTCATGACGCTCGAGCTGTTGTTCCAGAGGCTGAAGGACCATCGGCTGAAGCTCAGCGACACCTTCACGGTGTCCGAGCGCGCCTGGAGCACGCAGGGCTCCAAGATGTTCGTGAAGCTCGGCGACAAAATCCCGGTGGAAGATCTGATCCGCGGCATCATCATCGATTCCGGCAACGATGCCTGCATCGTCGTCGCCGAAGGCATCGGCGGCACGGTCGAGAATTTCGTCTCGATGATGAATGCGCGGGCCAAGCAGCTCGGACTCGCACAGTCTCATTTCGTCAACCCCGACGGCTTGCCGGACCCGCCGGGCCAGCTGATGTCGGCGCTCGATCTCGCCAAGCTCGCGCGGCATCTCATCGTCGATTATCCGCAGTACTATCCGTACTTCGGCGAGCACACCTTCAGCTGGAGCAATATCACCCAGAACAATCGCGACACGGTGCTCAGCAAATTGCCCGGTGCCGACGGACTGAAGACCGGACACACCGATGCGGCGGGCTACGGCATCACGGTTTCGGCGAAGCAGAACGGCAGGCGTCTGATCCTCGTGCTCAACGGCTTGCGCTATCCCGATCTCGACAAGTCAAGCCCGGCGCGGCAGGACTGGGTGGCGGGGCAACGCCGCGGCGACGAAGCGGCGCGCATTCTTTCGATCGCGTTCCGCGAATTCCGGCAATACAAACTGTTCGATGCCGGCGAGAAGATCGGCGATGCGGACGTGTGGCAGGGCGACCGCGACACGGTCCCTCTCACGATCCAGAATCCGCTCTCGGTCACGCTGACGCCGGAGGCGCGCGCCAGCATGAAAGTCGCATTCACTTACGACGGGCCGGTCAAGGCGCCGATCGCGCGCGGCCAGAAGATCGGGATGCTGGACGTGACTGCGCCGGGATATCCCGACCTGAAGGTTCCGCTGGTGGCAGCCGAGTCCGCTGGCAGTGCAGGATGGTTCGGCCGCATTTTCCTCGGCGTGCGCGCGATCTTCTCGAGACACTCCGGCGGCTGAATGGCGAAGGCGCACTTCATCACGCTGGAAGGCGGGGAGGGCGCCGGCAAATCCACGCATGCCCGTGCGTTGTCCGAAGCGCTAAACGAGCGGGGCATCGCCAACATCGTGACGCGCGAGCCCGGCGGCTCGCCGGGTGCGGAGGAAATCCGCAGCATTCTGGTAGCGGGTGAACCGGGCCGCTGGGATGCGACCACCGAATTGCTGCTGATGTTCGCCGCGCGTGCCGATCACATCGCGCGCACGATCAAGCCGGCGCTCGCATCCGGCCAATGGGTGATCTGCGATCGCTTCACGGATTCCACCTACGCCTATCAGGGCGCTGGCCGCGGCGTTCCGACCGATCTCATCCGCAAGGTGGAAGAGGCGGCGGTGGCGAATTTCCGTCCCGATCTCACCCTCATTCTCGATGTGCCAGTCGATGTGGCGATGACACGGATCGGCGACCGCACGCATTCCGAAAACCGCTTCGAGAAATTCGACCATGGTTTTCACGAACGGCTGCGTGACCATTTCCGCAAGCTCGCGAAGGATGAGCCGCAGCGTTGTCTGCTGATCGACACGACCGCGCCGGCCGAACAGGTTTCGCGCGACATCTGGCGCGCGGTCGCCGGAAAGTTCGGGCTCTGACATGGCGCCGCGCAAAGCCCGCGTCGTGGAAGAGGCCGAGGAATTCGACCGCGTCGAAGGCTTCCCGCATCCGCGCGAAACCTTTGGCCTCGCTGGGCAGGATGTAGCACTCGCGACGGCATCGCGCGCCATCCGCAATGGACGCCCACCACAAGCATGGCTGATCACCGGACCGCCGGGCATCGGCAAGGCGACACTCGCCTATCGCATCGCGCGCTATCTGCTGCGCTACGGCGCGACCTATCGCGGGCCGGCGGATCTGTCGGTGCCGCGGGACGATACCGTTGCCCGCCAGATCGCGGCGAAAGCGCATCCCGGATTGCTGGTGCTGAAGCGCGGCCTCAATCCCGACACCGGCAAGATGATGAAAGTGCTGTCTGTCGACTCCATCCGCGAGCTGGCGCCGTTCTTTGGCCTGACGGCCGGCGCGGGCGGCTGGCGCGTCGCCATCATCGACACGGCCGACGACATGAACGACGCGGCAGCGAACGCGTTGCTCAAGGCGCTGGAGGAACCGCCGACGCGCTCCATCCTGCTGCTGCTGTCGAACGCGCCGGGACGCTTGCTGGCGACCATCCGCTCGCGCTGCCAGCGCCTGCCGCTGCGGCCATTGCCGGAAACCGAATTGCTGGCGGAACTGGCGCAGCAATTGCCGAAATCCTCCGAGGCGGATCGCGCGGCCTTGGCGAAACTGGCCGGCGGTTCGCTGG
>DATIYG010000281.1:0-3990 GCA_035517755.1 Rhizomicrobium sp.
ACCGATGCCGGCAAGACCTGGACGCGCATCGATTCCGGCCTGCCGGATGGCGCCTGGGTGCACGCGGTCCGCGAAGACACGGTTGACCGCAATCTTCTGTTTGCCGCCACCGAAACCGGCGTGTTCGTGTCGTTCGACGACGGTGCGCATTGGCAATCGCTGCAGATCAACCTGCCGCGCTCGCCGGTGCATGATCTCGTGGTGAAAGGCGACGACCTCGTGGTGGCGACCCACGGCCGCTCGTTCTGGATCCTGGACAACATCACGCCGCTGCGTCAGGTGGCGGAAGCGTCGGCAGCGGCGGACCTGTTCCTGTACACGCCGCAAACGGCGACCCGATTGTACTATCCCGATCAGGTCGATGCGCGGCCGCCCGTGGGGCAGAACCCGCCGGCAGGCGTGATGATCGATTACTATCTGCCGTCGAAAGCGACCGGCCCCATCAGCATGGAAATCGCGGATAGCACAGGTGCGGTCGTGCGCCATCTGTCCAGCGTGAAGTCCAACAAGGCGGAGCAGCCACCGGAGTGGCCGGACCAGGTTCATCCAACCGAAACCTTGCCGTCGAACACCGGCATGAACCGGTATGTGTGGAACCTGCGCTACGACGATCCGACATCGATTCCAGGCGCGTTCTATTCCGGTCTACCGCCACGCGGGCCGATCGCCCTGCCCGGCAAGTACACCATCAAGGTGACCTACAACGGCAAGACGCAAACTGTGCCGCTCACGCTGGTCGCCGATCCGCGGGATAAAGGCCCACTGACCGGTTTGCAGCAGAAATTCGCGCTCGCGAAGCAGGTGTATCAGGATCAGGACGCGCTGCATCGCGCCGTGAACGACATCAACGCCGCGATGAAAGAGGTCAATGCCGCTGTGAAGTCCGCACAGGGCAAGCCGAAGGCGGCCTCGCTCGCGACGCAGGGCAATGCGGTGCTGAAGCAGGCGCAGCAGATCCTGGGCGTGCTGATGCAGGTCAACATCAAGGGTTCCGAGGCGAACCTGAACTATCCCGGCATGCTGAACGAACAGATCTACAGCTTCGCCACCATCCTGGACGATTCCGACACGGCGCCGAATGCGGAAGAGCTTCAGACCTACGCAACGTTCCATTCGAAACTGGCGAATGAGCTGGCCGCCTGGGAAAATCTGAAGAAGACGCAGCTGGCCGCGTTTCGCACAGCCGTGAAAGCGGGCGGATAGGGCAACAGCACAAGTCGTCATGCGTCATTCACTCTGGATTGCTGCCGGACTCCTGTCGCTTGTGTGCGGCAGCGCAGTTGCCGAGGACGGAATCGAGACCGTCCAGGTCACGGCGACGCGCACGCCGGAACCCATCGGTGACGTGCCCGCCGACGTCTCGATTATCTCCGGCGAGGAGCTGCGCGAGCGCGATGTGCGCGATCTTTCCGGCGCGCTGGCGCTCACCGCAGGAGTCGAATCCCCGCCGGGCGGCGATGCGGGGCCGTCGAGCGCCGTTCCGTCCTTCTGGGGCCTGCATGAGTTCGATGCGTTCCTGCTGGTGCAGGACGGCGTGCCGTGGGGCGGCGCGTTCAACCCCTCGATCCCGGACATCGATTTCAACGATGTGCAGCGCATCGAGGTGCTGAAGGGCAGCGCGCCGGTTGCGTTCGGCGCCACATCGTTCGTTGGCGTCATCCAGGTTCTGCACTATCCGGCGGGCGAAGCCTCGGACCAACTTCAGGCCGCTTATGGCAACTACGATTCGTGGCGTGCCGCAGGATCGTTCGCCCTGCCGGATTGGGGCGCGTGGCGGCAGTCCGTTGCGGCGGATGGCGAAGAGCTGGGATTTGCCGACAGGCGCGAAGAGGTCAGGGACTCGCACTTACTTTACCGCGGTGCTACCGCGCTGGGATCGGGCACCTTCCATTTCGATGCCGATCTCTCGCTTGTGCGCGATGTGCCGCCGAGCCCGATCGTGCGCGTGGGCGATGCGCTGACCAATCTCACGCCCATCAACGCGAACTACAATCCGGCGAACGCACGGATCGACGAAAGCCGCTACCATGCAGCGATCGGCTACGATGCACCGACCGCTTTGGGTCAATGGAGCACGCTGCTCTCCTTTGCGCATTCGGATATCCGCGACATCCGCGGCTTCCTTCGCCCCGACCTGACGAATGACGGCAGCGAAAACGCGGACTCGCAGGATCAGCACCGGCTCATCCAGGACGGCTATTTCGATACGCACCTCACGCATGCGCTGGCGGACGATGCCGATGTCACGCTCGGTGCCGATCTCCTGTTCGGGCTCGGCCGCCAGCGCAGCGTCAACGGCGCCTATTATGTGCCGCTCTCCGGAGACGTTGTGCCGCCACCGACCACAAGCCTCCACATCGACGAGGTGAACACCATTCGCGACAAGCGCCTGTTCGGCGGCCAATACGCGGAACTCGACTGGCGGCCGGCTTCACGGTGGGACATCGATGCTGGATTGCGGCTGAACGAGACCGGCGAGGACAAAACCTCGGTCCATATCGACGGCTTCGATTCCACGGCCGATGAAGCGGCGCGCGAACGGCAGGATACGGTACGCCTTTCCGGCTCGATCGGTGCCAGCTATCAGGCGTGGAAAGACGGCGCGGATGAAGCGGTCGTCTATGCCGATTATCGCAACGCCTTCAAACCCGCGGCCATCGATTTCGGCCCGGACTACACGCCCGAGGTCCTCAATCCGGAAACGGCATCGAGCTACGAGGCGGGCATCAAAGGTGCGGCCCTCGACGGCCGCTTCGACTATCAGGCGGAAGCGTTCCTGCTGAATTTTTCCAATCTGGTGGTGGCGGAAACCAGTGCGTCCGGCGAACCGGTTCTGCGCAATGCCGGGGGCGAACAGCTGAAGGGTGTCGAGTTCGAAACGCGATACCATTTCACGCGCGATCTTGCGCTTGCCGCCAACCTCGCCTGGCACGATGCCCGTTTCACGAAATTCGTGCTCGATGAAGACGCGGGGCCCGAAAACGTCAGCGGCAATCAGCTTACGTTGGCGCCCCACGTTCTCGCTTCAGCCGGACTGCTCTACACGCCGCCGGACGGTTTCCACGGCACGGTGGTCGTCAACTACGTGGGACGCCGCTTTCTCGATGAGGAAAACGAGGCGCCGGCGTCAGCCTATACCACCCTGGCGGCGACGGCCGGCTACCGTTTCGGCCGCTATGATCTGATGCTGTCGGGAGCGAACCTTACCAACCGGCGTCCTCCGGTGACGCAAAGCGAATTCGGCGATTCGTCGTACTACCTGCTGCCGGCGCGAACCGTCTGGCTGCAACTGGCGATGTCGCTTCAGTAGATTAAGGTGCGGCAACTGGCGTTGACCGCGCGCACGCATTAGCTTTTCGGCGCGCAAGGGGGATCACTGGAATGCGGGCTGTGACATTGTCGGTCGTTGTTGCGGCCATAGCCTCCGTGGCGACTCATGCGCAGCCTGTCTCGGCCAGCCTCTACGGCGAATTGCATTGGCGCCAGCTGGGGCCGTTCCGCGCCGGCTGGTCGACGATGGTCGAAGGCGTGCCGAGTGAGCCCAACACCTTCTATTTCGGCGCGGCCGGAGGCGGCATTTGGAAAACGAATGACGCGGGCCGCACGTGGCGAGCGCTGTTCCAGGACGGCCCGGCCGCTTCGATCGGTGCGCTGGCGATCGCGCCGTCGAATCCGAATGTCATCTACATCGGCACCGGCCAGCCCGAGCCGCGCTACGACGTTGCCGCGGGTCTTGGCGTGTTCAAATCGGTGGATGGCGGCGCGCATTGGCAGCCTCTTGGTCTGGCTGACACGCGCTACATCGGCCGCATCTGGGTCGATCCGAAGAACCCGGATGTCGTGCTGGTCGCAGCGCAGGGTCACTTCTTCGGGCCGAGCCCGAAGCGCGGGCTTTACCGTTCGACGGATGGTGGCAAGACGTGGTCACACGTTCTTCAGATCGACAACTGGACCGGCGTCGTCGATCTCGCCAGCGATCCGAAACAGCCG
>DATIYG010000282.1:0-2315 GCA_035517755.1 Rhizomicrobium sp.
CCGCGCGCCGTTGCGTTTGGCGAGCCGCGGGAACCCGGCGGCCGGATAAACCACCAGCGACGAACCCAGCACCACGAAGAGATCGCAGGCGAGCGTTGCATCTTGCGCGCGCGCCATCTCGATCTCCGGCATGGCCTGGCCAAAGGAGATCGTGGCCGTCTTGAGCAGCCCCCCGCATCGTTCGCAATCCGGCGGTTCGCCATGCGCTTCGAAATGTGCCCGGATCGGCGCAAGCTCCTGCCGCGCGCCGCAATCGAGGCATTTCGCGTAACGCGTGTTGCCGTGCAGCTCGATCACCGTGTTCGCGGGCACGCCGGAATCCTGATGCAGATTGTCGATGTTCTGAGTGATGACGTGGCTCGCCTTGCCGCTCGCGATCAGCGACGCGATGGCCTTGTGGCCTTCGTTCGGCGTTGCCGCCGCGAAGGTCTCCTCCATCGCAAAGCGCCGGCGCCAGGCTTCGCGCCGCAATTCGGACGAGCGCACGAAGTCGTCGAAATCGATCGGCGCCATCTTCGTCCAGATGCCGCCGGGCGAGCGGAAATCCGGAATGCCGGACTCGGTCGAAATGCCGGCGCCGGTGAAGAACACGACGCGGCGGCTCGCGCGCAGAAGTTTGCCAAGCTCCCGCGCGCGTTCCGCGACGTCAGTTGACACGAAGGTCGCCAATCAGTTCGTGATGCCCTTGCAATCGGCGCCCACCCAATGGCCTTCGAACGACGTCGTCGAACTGAACGGGTGGCCGTTGGAAGTGGTGCCGCTGATGGTCGTCTTGCCGGCATAGTGTTCCGGCGAATCCCACGACACCTGGATGTGTCCGGTTCCGGTCACGTTGCCGGCACAGGTCATGTCCGCACTATAGGTTCCCGGTCCGGTCTTCATGTTCGAGACCGTGCATTCCTTTCGCTGCTGCCGCATCGGCGGCGGACCGTTGGCGTCGACCTGGGCCTGCGTCATGCAGTGCTGGGCCGTGACGGTGTGTCCGCCCATCGTCACGCCGCGCGCGCGCATGGCTGCCTGCGCCTGCGGCGGCAACTTCGACATGTCGGGCATGTTCGGCATGCCTGCCATATCCAGTGTCACCGTAACGTCCCATAGGCCGGCCTTGCCGTGTCCGGCGATGGCCGGCACAGCGGCGACCGCAAGAGCCGCAATTCCACAACCCGCAATCAGAATACGCTTGGAAACTCTCATTCGCTTCTCCCCTTCGCCACACATGGCATTTGCACCGGAAAACTGCCACGGATTGTTTCCGTCTCAAAGCGCCGGTTCTGGCGCGTTCCCCGGATGCTTTCCCGGCCGTTGCGGAATGATGAGAATGAGCACAACGATCAGCACTGCGAGCGCGGCCGATGCCATCGGCCGGCTGAGCGAGAGTCCGCCTTGGGCCAGCGGCTTGTCGAGGAAGTCGCCGATGGTGGCGCCGAGCGGCCGCGTCAGAATAAAGGCCGCCCAGAACAACCAGACACGCGAAATCCTTGTCCAGAAGTACAGTGCCGCGATGATCGCGAGCGCGCCGCCGAACACCAGCGCGCCGATCTCGTAGCCAAATCCCATTCCGGGCGGGTGCTCATCCGGGGCGGCGGCCACCCAGTCGCCCAGGGCGGTGCCGAGCGTCTGCGAGAAGGTGATCGTCGCCCAATAGAAAGCTTCGACGCGCGGACGACTGACCGTCTCCACCGCCACCGTGCCCTCCGACCAGTACCAGGCCGCCAGACACACGAGCACGCACGCCAGCAGCACGGTCGAGCCGCCCGCGTAGCCGATGCCGAGGGAGCGATCCGCGAAATCGGCCATCGTCGTGCCGGCAGTGGTCGAAGCGATGATCGTCGCCCAGTAGAGGAAGGGATGAAATTTCTTTGCCGCGATCTGCAGGATGACAAACACGACCAGCGCCGAAAGAAAGATCGCAGTGCCGATCAGGTAGCCGAGGTTCATTGTCATGGTGACGGTATCGCCGCCGGTCTCGCCGAGCGTCGTTGCCAGAATCTTGATGATCCAGAACCCGAGCGTGACGGCAGGCACTTTGCTCAACACGGATTTGTCGTTCACGCGGGCCTCGCTTCAAAAGGTGAAGAGCACGGAGGAATACCAGGTAAGCTGGTTGGTGGCGTTGGCATTCTGGATGCCGCGACCGGCATAGCCGAGCAGATGGTAGGTGTCGCTGATGTCGAAGATGGCGCCAAGCCCCACGCTGGTGTTGGAACGGCCGTCCCTGGTGTCCGACGACTGGTGGTACATTTCCACCCCGAGATGGAAATTCTCCGTCACCTTGCGCAACAGCACCGCGCCGCCGATGCAGAAATTGCGCGAGT
>DATIYG010000283.1:0-10948 GCA_035517755.1 Rhizomicrobium sp.
GCGCCCCTACTCCACCTCAGCCCAGCGAACCGATCGGCTGCCTCGCTACCTCGGCTACTACAATCTCAGGAGACCCCATGCTGCCCTCAACAAACGCACCCCAGCCCAACGCCTCTGTGAACAACCTCTTGAGAACTGACAGCTAGCGCGGCGCCGGCGCGTAGAAGGAGACGTTCCGGACGTTCTCGTCGATCGAGAGGCGATTCGCGATCGACGGAAAGGCGCGCTGCCCGCACTCGAGCCGCTCGCAAAGACGACACGTCACGCCGATCGGCACCGCGGCCTCGGGGCTTTCGAGATCCACGCCGTCGGCGTAGACGAGCCGGCGCGCATGCTTCACCTCGCAGCCGAGCTCGATCGCGAGCAGCGTGTGCGGCGAGCCATAGCCCGCGCGCGCCTTGCGGATCGTGCGCGCGACGGAGAAGTACGTCGTGCCGTCGGGCATCCGGGAGACCTGCGTGCGCACGGTCTGCGGCGTCATGAAGGCTTTGTGGACGTTCCAGCGCGGGCAGGCACCGGAGAACCGCGCGAAACGGATGCCCGACGCGGAGAAACGCTTGGAGATGTTGCCGGCGATGTCCACGCGGATCAGGTGGAAGGGGACGCCCTCGAGCCCCGGCCGCTGCAGCGTCGTCAGCCGGTGGCAGACCTGTTCGAAGCTCGTGCGGAAGCGGTGGCCGAGCAGCTCGACGTCGTAACGCACGGCCTCGGCGGACTCCCGGAATCGCTCGTACGGCATGAGCACCGCGCCCGCGAAATAGTTCGCGAGCGCCACACGGCAGAGCGTCACGGAGTCGGCCGTCGTCAGATGCGAGGAACGCACGATCTCTTCGAAGACCGGGGCGAGCGTCAGGAGACCGATCTGGTGCGCGAGCTGGAAGTTGCGGCTGCGCGGCGGCAGGACCTCCGAGACGAACAGGCGCCGGCCTTGCGGATCGAATCGCCGAACGGCCGTCGGATCGTTCTCCACGGTCGTGATGACGACGTCGATGCCGTGCGCGTCCTTGAGGTGGCCGACGAGCCCGGCGTAGAGGTCCGCCGGATCGAGGCGCGCGTCGCGCGTGAGCGACTCGGCAGCTTCTTCGAGCCCCGGGAAGTGGTTCCGGTTCCGCTGGATGACGTCGGAGACTTCCTCCGACGGCAGGTGCAGGCGGTCGAGCTCGGTGACGTCGATGCCTTCCTCGAGCCGCTCGGCGAGGGCGCGCACCGAGTCGCGCGTGCTCTGGTAGGCGCGATAGAGAGCGAGCACGGCCCGCGCCGCGGAAGGATTTCCCGCCATCTCGCGCACGTCCGCCGCCAGCAGCTCGTGATCTTCGAAGAGCGGATCGCCGAAGGCCTCCTGGAGATCGGCGGCGAGGCGGCCTTCGTCGTCGCCGCCGAAGGAGTCGAGATCCAGGTGGAAGAGCTGCGCGAGCCTGAGCAGGAGCGGCGCGGTGAGCGGCCGCCGGTCGTGCTCGATCAGATTCAGATAGCTCGCGGAGATTTGCAGCTTTTCCGCGAGCTCCGCCTGCGTCAGCTTCTCGCGCCGGCGGAGCGCTCGGACCCTGGCGCCCAGCTTGACTGTGGCCGTCACTCAGTCAACGTAAGGCATTTCACAACTTTGCAAACGGATCCTTACAACGTATTACATCATAACAGTCTGATTACACGATATTTATTGACTTCGCTTCTCGAAAGAAAGACATTGACAGCCCGCGATGAACACGTCGCTTCTCGCCCGCGTAGAGGCCGTCGCCGGACCCGCCGGCGTGGATGTCCTCGGTCCGGACACCGCCTCGAGCGACCGGGTCCTGACGCCGGGAGCCCTCGATCTCCTCGGCCGGCTCGCGCGCGCCTTCGAGCCGCGCCGCCGGCAGCTCATCGCGCGCCGCCGCGAGATGCAGGCCCGGCTCGACGCCGGCGCGCTGCCGGACTTCCTGCCGGAGAGCGCGGACCTGCGCTCATCCGATTGGTCCGTGGCGACGCCGCCCGCGGACCTCCTCGACCGGCGCGTCGAGATCACCGGGCCCACCGACCGCAAGATGGTCATCAACGCGCTCAACTCCGGCGCGAGCGTTTTCATGGCGGACTTCGAGGACTCGAACTCTCCCACGTGGGCGAACCTCGTCGCCGGCCAGGCCAACCTGATCGACGCCGTCGAGGGCTCGATCGCCTTCGTCGCGCCGGAGACGGGACGGCAATACCGCCTCGAGGAACGCGTCGCGCCGCTGATGGTCCGGCCGCGCGGCTGGCACCTGCCCGAGAAGCACGTCCTCGTGGACGGGCAGCCCGTCTCCGCTTCGCTCTTCGATTTCGCGCTCTTCTTCTTCCACAACGCGCGCCGCCTCCTCGCGAAGGGCACCGGCCCCTACTTCTACCTGCCCAAGATGGAGAGCCATCTCGAAGCGCGCCTCTGGAACGACGTGTTCGTCGCGGCGCAGGACGCCCTCGGCATTCCGCGCGGCACGATCCGCGCGACGGTGCTCATCGAGACGCTGCCGGCGGCCTTCGAGATGGACGAAATCCTCCACGCGATGAAGGACCACATCGTTGGGCTGAATTGCGGGCGCTGGGACTACATCTTCTCGATGATCAAGACCTTGCGCGCGCGCGGTGATTTCGTGCTGCCGGATCGCGCGCAGGTGACGATGACGTCTCCGGCGCTCGGCACCTACAGCAAGCTCCTGATCAAGACCTGCCATCGCCGTGGCGCGCACGCCATGGGCGGCATGGCGGCGCAAATCCCGATCCGCGGTGATGATGCGGCCAACACCGCCGCGCTCGACAAGGTTCGCGCCGACAAGGAACGCGAGGCGCGTGACGGCCACGACGGAACGTGGGTCGCGCATCCCGGACTCATCCAGATCGCACGCGCCGCGTTCGATGCGGTGATGCCGGGAGCCAATCAGATCGATCGCCGGCGTGACGATGTGAACGTCACCGCTGCCGATCTGCTGGCGAAACCCGAAGGCGCGATCACCGAAGCGGGATTGCGCACCAATATCCGCGTCGGCATCCAGTACATCGCGGCCTGGCTGGCCGGGAACGGCTGCGTGCCGCTCTACAATCTGATGGAAGATGCGGCGACGGCGGAAATCTCGCGCACGCAGATCTGGCAGTGGCGCCATCACGGCGTGACGCTGGACAACGGAAGAAACGTCGACGGCGCGCTGATAGGCGCCGCGATTGCGGAGGAAACGTCCCAACTCAAAGCCAATGGCAACGAGCAGCCGACGCTCGGCGATGCCACGGCGCTGTTCGAGCGCCTGTGTCTCGCAGAGCGGCTCGAGCCGTTCCTGACGATCCCGGCCTATCGCCTCCTTCTCGAAATCGAAAACACCGGAGCTTGATGTGAGCACCTTCGACGATCTTATTCCCTCCGCGCCGCGCGGCCGCTTCGACGGCATCCAACGCCCCTATTCCCCCCAGGATGTAGAACGGCTGCGCGGCTCGGTCCCCATCCAGCACACGCTTGCTGAGCGCGGCGCCAACAGGCTGTGGCACCTCCTGCATTCGGAAGAGTACGTGCCTGCGTTGGGTGCGCTCTCCGGCAACCAGGCCATGCAGATGGTGCGCGCCGGGTTGAAGGCGATCTATCTCTCCGGCTGGCAGGTCGCGGCGGATTCCAACACCGCCGGCGCGATGTATCCGGACCAAAGTTTGTATCCCGCGAATTCCGGGCCGGAACTGGCGCGCAAGATCAACAGGACTTTGCAGCGCGCCGACCAGATCGAGCATGCCGAAGGCAGGAAAAGCGTCGACGACTGGTTCGTGCCGATCGTGGCGGATGCGGAAGCGGGTTTCGGCGGACCGCTCAACAGCTTCGAGATCATGAAGGCGTATATCGAAGCGGGCGCCGCCGGCGTGCATTTCGAAGACCAGCTGGCATCGGAAAAGAAGTGCGGCCATCTGGGCGGCAAGGTGCTGATCCCGACGGCGGCGCATATCCGCAACCTCAACGCGGCGCGGCTTGCGGCCGACGTCATGGGCGTTCCGACGCTCATTGTCGCGCGCACAGACGCGGAAGCGGCCAAGCTAATCACGTCGGACATCGACGAGCGCGATCACGACTTCATCCTGAAGCAGGAGCGCACGCCGGAAGGATTCTACCACCTGCGCAACGGCGTGGAGGCGTGCATTGCGCGCGGCCTGGCCTACGCGCCGTATGCCGATCTCTTGTGGTGGGAGACCTCCAAGCCCGATCTGCACGATGCGCGCAAGTTCGCCGAGGCCGTGTACACGAAATATCCGGGCAAGCTGCTCGCCTACAATTGCTCGCCGTCGTTCAACTGGGAAGCCAATCTGTCGAAGGACACGATCGCCAGCTTCCAGCGCGAGCTGGCGGCGATGGGCTACAAATTCCAGTTCGTGACCTTGGCCGGTTTCCACCAGCTCAACCACGGCATGTTCGAGCTCGCCCGCGATTACGCGAGCCGCGGCATGGCCGCCTATTCCGTGCTGCAGCAGGCGGAATTCGCCAGCGAGCAGAACGGCTACACCGCCACGCGCCACCAGCGCGAAGTCGGCACCGGCTATTTCGATGCCGTGTCGCTTGCCATCGGCGGCGGCAAGAGTTCCACGACCGCCATGCATGAATCCACCGAGACGCAACAGTTCCGCGTCGCAGCCGAGTAAAGGAGTAAACCCATGTCTCACCAAGCGATGTCACACAGCCATACGGGCCATTGCGTTGCCGTGGATACGGAAAACCAACCGGCAGTCGCGAACGAGGATCTCACGCCGGAACAGCGCGATGCGCTGAAAGCCGTCGCCCATACCGTGCACCGTCTCAACGCCGCGCTACGTCACGCGGTGGAAGCGGGCGCCACGGTCGAACTGCGGCGCCGCGCACGTGTCCATTCCGGCGATGGTTGCTGGGCCGACCAGATGGCCCCGCTCGTCCTGCCGAAGACGAAGCAGTAGCGGGCGGCATATCGCGGCCGCCCTGGACCGCGCGTGCTTGGTGGCAACAGCCGGACGCGATAGTCTTGCCCCGTCGCCGCAGGTTCGCCACGTTGGGGGGTGCGAAATGGGGAATGGCTCGCTTTTACGCCATGGACTGAGCATTGCCTGCGCGACTGCTTTTCTCCTGACCTCTCCCCTGGCGCATGCGGCGCTGACCATTTCCAAGAAGCCGACGGAGAATGTCACCTGCACGGCAACGGTTTGCAGTGCCACGGCCGCAAAGGCGGTCCTCAATGCAAAAGACCTCACCAGGCTTCTGAAGAAGAACGATGTGACGGTCGTGCCCGGTTCGATTGCCAAGACCATTGTCGTCGGCACGCCGCTGCACTGGACCAGCGCACACAAACTCACGCTTGACGCATTCACGTCGATCTCAATCAATCGACCGATCACGGTCGAAGGTTCCGGATCGCTCACGCTGACGACGAGCGATGGCGGCAGCGGCGGAGACTATGGCTTCGGCGCTGCCGGAAACGTCGAGTTCTGGGACACTTCGGACGGCCTGACGATCAATGGCGTTGCGTTTACGCTCGCCGCCGACCTGCCGACCTTGATCGCTGATATCGCGGGTCACGGCTCGGGAGCATTTGCCCTGGCGAAGAGTTACGATGCGTCGGTGGACGGCACCTACGCACATTCGCCGATCACCACGCCATTTGCCGGAACGCTTGAGGGCCTCGGCAACGCCATCGCGAATCTGAGCATCAATGACGCTACTGCCTCGGACGCGGCTGCACTGTTCAAGTCCACGTCCAGCCCGAGTGTCTTGCGGCATTTGTCGCTCACGAATGTTTCAGTCACGGGCGCAGCCAACACGGAAGGTGCTCTGGTCGGGGTCGCAAACGGGACGATCGACGGGATCACGATTTCCGGTCAGGTGCAGAGCACAACCGCAACCGGGGACATTGGCGGACTGGCCGGTGTGATCGAAGGCACGCTCGCGAACTCGTCCTCGTCCGCAACCGTGCAGGGCGGCGATGGCACCGGCAATCTGTTCGTTGGCGGCCTGGTCGGCGAGATGTTCGGCAGCCATGCGAACCTGATGCTCAGCGATACAAGCGGCACCGTCGTCGTCGGCGATGGCGGGTATGCGGGCGGCCTGGTTGGCGGAACGCAGACCGGCGATACGATCCAGCAATGCTATTCGACAAGTGGGGTTACCGGCGAGACGGGCACGTCGGTCGGCGCGCTCGTCGCCTTCAACGGCGGCTCCATCGCGGAAAGTTTTGCGACGGGCGGCGCGGCCGGCGGACAGAGTGCAAATGCCGGCGGATTGGTCGGGCGCAACGTGGGCACGATATCGCAGGCCTATTCGACCGGTCCTGTGTCGGCCGGAAGCGGAGGCAGTTTCATCGGCGGATTGATTGGTGCCGACCAGGCCGCTTCGGGAAGCATCACAAGCACGTATTGGGACACCGAGACCAGTGGGATCAGCGATCCGGGCAAGGGTGCGGGCAACCGCAAGAACGATCCCGGTATCACGGGCCTGACGTCTGCACAGTTTCAGGCCGGTCTTCCCACGGGTTTCGATTCCGCCGTGTGGGCGGAGTCCGCAAAGATCAACAACGGCTTTCCGTATCTGCGCGCGCTTCGCGGCCCGGGTTGATCGATCGGTCAGGAGGAATGCTTGCGGATCGAATCTACATCAAGAGCTTGACGGCTCTTGCCGCGTGCATCTCGCACGCAGCCTCGTCGTTCCTGCGCCTGGCTGCACGTGCTGCCATCATCTCCTTTTGCACGAAGGCCATGACGGCACCGCCCGCGGCAATGGACATCGCGTTCGCCTTCTGCATCAGTTCATCGCAGTTCATGGCAGACGTGTAGGCCACGGTCCCTGAACCAGTGGTGCTGCGGGCCGGCGGCTGCTCCGGCATCGAACCCTGTGCGAAGGCAGGCGTGACACAGCACAGCGTGACAGCAATCGTCGTGAAGCGCATTTGATCAAGCTCCCGCGTGACGACCCGATGGCCCGCGACCATCGTCAAAAAATGGGCTGGAGCTATTGGCCTTTCGTGCAGCAGCTGTGGGTAGTCGTGGCGGCTGCGATTTCTGCCGCGAGGAAGCCGGAAGCGAAGTTCGCAGTTTTGTGGGGAGTGGCGCGCCCGGAAGGATTCGAACCTCCGACCCCCAGATTCGTAGTCTGGTGCTCTATCCAGCTGAGCTACGGGCGCGCGCGAGGGGGCGATACCTAGGCATCGGCGCTCCGCTTGGCAAGCGCCAGCTTCACGGGTCCATCGGCCGGCTGGCACGTCCCTGCCTGCGGCCCATTCGCCCTTGTTCCTAGACGCTTGCGTGGTTAAGACTTGGCACGGCATCAGGGCAGATTCTCCTTCACTTGCGCGAGGTTGGGTGGGACCAGGGGCGGTGAGGAGAGGGCGGAGACACAGAATGAAGGCGAATGGGGCTGGGAAGGCGACTGCGGGCGCGATCTTCCTCATGGCGGCGCTCGGACTTTCCGGCTGCGCCAGCATCGATGATGCACTGTTCGGCAACTCCGCTGGCGGCGAGGAAACCCAGAATTCCGAGCCGGCGACTGCTCCCGAGGCCGACAACGGCGCCGCGCCATCCGATCAGCAGGCACAAGGCGCGCCGTTTGATCAGGAGGCACAAGCCGCCCCGGAGCCCGCGCCTGTCGAAACATCCGAAGCCAGCGAGCCGGAAGCCACCGCGCCGGCCGCCGCTCCGCCTTCGAACGGCTTCCCGCCAGCCCGGAACTATGCGGCCGCGCCGGCGGCGCCAATTGCTGGAACCACCATCGTTCCCGTCAGCATCGAGCCTGGCACCAACACCGGCACGGCGGTCAGCCAGACGATCGCCGCCTTGCGGTCCGACCTTCAGGGTACGGAAGGCCGCCTGGTGAGCCGCGCCCAGCAGCTTGCGGATCTGCGCAATTCGGCGATGTCGTCGTCGACCACCTATCACACGAGCAAGGGCGAGATTACGGCGCGGTTGCAGATCGGCACCACGCGCGGCAACCCGGAGCTCGTCAGCCAATGGAACGTCGCGCAGTCCGCACTCGATGCGCTCACCACCAACATCAATGCGCTGAACGCGCTGGGCACGCAGGTATCGGACGATTCAAGCCATGCGCATTATCTGCTCGGCCAGGTGCAGGCGACGATGAACGTGTCCGGCCAGGTCGACGAGGATCATCGCCAGCTTGTCGTGCTGGAGGATGAAACCGATCAGACCATCGTGCTGGTCGACCGGCTGATGCGCGATGTGTCCGACGCCGTGCAGCGCCAGACGGCGTATGTGGCAAACGAGCGCGCCAACCTGACCACGCTCGCCAGCGCCATCAAGAACGGCCAGCTCTACGGCGGCGATCTCGGCGTGCCGATGCTGGCAGGGCCTCCCACACCGGCATCCGGTCCGACGGCCATGGGCGGCGTGCCGCTGGTCACGATCAAGTTCGATCGCGCGGGCGTGGACTACCAGCAGATCCTCTACACCGCTCTGTCGCAGGCGCTGTCGTCGCGCCCGCAGGCAACATTCGATGTGGTCGGCGTGTCGCCCACGCGCGGCACGGCGGCAGCCGTTCAGCTCGCGCAAAGCGATGCCCGGCGTCACGCACAGGACGTTATGCGGTCGATGACCGACATGGGCGTGCCGGCCGCGCGCATGGGCCTCTCTTCCTCCACGGATCCCGCCGTTTCGACGAGCGAAGTCCGCGTCTTCGTGCGCTAGGCGATCACGCAACGCCGTTTGATTTGAACCAGGCTTGCAGCTGACGCCAGCCGTCCTTCGCGTCCTTCTCGTTGTAGGAGGGCCGGTAATCGGCGAAGAAGCCGTGGCCGGCATTCATGAACACTTCCAGCTTCGATTTCAGCTTGCCGGCCTTGGCGAGCGCGGCCTTCATGTCCTCGACGTCGGAGATCGGGATGCCCTTGTCCTGGCCGCCGTAGAATCCCAGCACCGGCGCATTGATTTGATCGACCAGCTCGAGCGGATATTTCGGACGTAGCGGGTTGACCGTCACCGGTCCGCGCAATTGCCCATACCACGCCACGCCGGCCTTCAGGTTCTGATTGTGCGCGGCGTAGAGCCACACGACACGTCCGCCCCAGCAGAATCCCGTGATGGCGAGCTTCGTGGTGTTGGCGCCATCGCCGCTTGCGAAGGCGACCGTGGAATCGAGATCGCTCATCACTTCGGAATCAGGCACCTTGGCGACGATGTCGGTGACGAGTTGCTGCACCGTGCTCATGTCGTATTTGCCAGGATCGCCGTAGCGGAAATAGAGCGACGGCGCGATGGCGTAGTAACCGAGATGGGCAAAGCGGCGGCAGATATCGCGGATGTGCTCATGTACGCCGAAAATCTCCTGTACCACGAGAACGGTCGGCAAGTGCGTTTTGCCCTTCGGCTTGGCGCGATAGGCCGGCATCGATCCGCCTGAAACGGGCACCGTCACTTCGCCAGCATCGAGGCCGTTTGCGTCCGTGACGATGGTGGCGGCATTGAGCGGCCCCGTGCACAGCGTGAAGCCCGCGACCAGTCCGGTCGCCGTTGCGGCAAACCCGCGCCGCGAGAATTGCGCCGAGCGCACGAAATGTTGCGCCTGATCGTCGTCGTATTTGTCCATGTCATCCTCCCTCTTTCATTGCGTCACCTCCCCCTTGTGGGGAGGTCGGCGAACGCAGTGAGCCCGGTGGGGGGTAAGTCGGCGCCTTGCACCTTACTCACCCCCCAGCCCGACACATTCGCTGCCGCTCATGTGTCGACCTCCCCACGAGGGGAAGGTGAATCCCTGTAACTTCTCAATTCCCCGATCGTCTCCGCCTCATACACGCCCCGCGCAATGGCGCGCGCCATGCAATCCGCGGCGATGGAGCCGAGCCGCATCACGTGACGTTGACGCGGCTCTTCAATCGCACGGCGTTGTGTCGATACCGCGAACACGATGTCGCCATCGAACGGGGTGTGCACGGGGCGAAGGGCGCGGGCGAATCCGTCCGCCGCCATGATGGCGATGCGCGCAAGCTCAACCCGTGTCAGCACGGCATCGGTGGCGACGATGGCGATGGTGGTGTTCTCGCGGGCGCGCGCGCCTTTCATGTCGGCCGGCAGATCGAGATCGACGCGCACCGGTCCCTTCAATGTTCGTCCGCCGAATTCCTTGTTCTGCTCGAAGGGAAAAGCCCAGAACACATCCGCGCCGGGAATCAAGGGCGAGCCGAGACTGTTCACCGCGACCAGCGCACCAACCGTGAAGCCATCGCTCGCCTCGGCGGATGCGGACCCGAGGCCGCCCTTGTACGCCCCGGCCATCGCGCCGTGTCCCGCACCGGAATTGCCAAGGGCGAAGTCGCGCGATGCGTTCTCTGCCGCCCGCCGGCCAAGTTCGCGATAGGGCGGCACGTCGCCCCAGTTCTTGTCGCCGCCATTGGCGAGATCGAACAGGATGGCGCCCGGGGCGAGCGGCACGCGCGGCGCACCGGGTACGATCTCGAAACCACGGCCGCGCGCTTTCAGCACCGCCTGCACGCCGGAGACGGCATCGTTGCCGAACGCCGATCCGCCTGAGAGCACGATGGCATCGACACCATCCACCAGCGACACGGGATCGAGCGCCTCCACATCGCGCGTGCCCGGCCCGCCGCCGCGCACATCGGCCGCCGCAGGAAAGGCCCGCTCGCAGAGGAGCACGGTCGTGCCGGTGCGCGCTTTCGCGTCCTCCGCGTTGCCGACGAGCAGACCCTCGACATCGGTGATGAGGTTGCGCGCGCCGGGTTTCGTCATGCTAAGACGCTAGCGAAAGCGCAGGCCCGCCGAAAGAGAACGGAATGAAACTGAAGCTCATCCTGGTTGCCGCCATTTTCATCGCCACGCCATGCGCGGCGCGCGACAAGATCGCCGCGCATCATATGATCGCGGCGGCCAATCCTTACGCCTCGCAGGCCGGCTTGCAGATGCTGCGCAAGGGCGGATCGGCGGCGGATGCGGCCATCGCCGCGCAGATGGTGCTGACTCTGGTGGAACCGGAATCCTCCGGCATCGGCGG
>DATIYG010000284.1:0-3698 GCA_035517755.1 Rhizomicrobium sp.
TCGCGGATCTGCCGGAACGTGACCTTCAGGCTGGTGGGCGATTTCTTTCGCAATGTGGCCAGCGTCGCCTTGGCCCAATCGCTGCCGTCGGAGTCCAGCGCGACGATCACGCCATCGAGCGAATCTTCCGAGAAGCAGCGATCGATGCTCTCGCGGATATCCGCCAGCGGCGCGGCACCGGGATTCCCGGCGAAGGACCGCAGCACGAGATCCGGTTCTGTACCCTCTTGCAGCGCGGCCACCAACTCTTCCGTCGCGTGCCCCGGCACGAAATGCGTCGCGATGCCCGCATAGACGCAATCTGCCGTCTTCAGCCGCTCGCCGGTGAGCGCCAGATACATGCCGATCTCACCCGGCAGCCGCGGCAGGAAATAGGACCCGCCGACATCGGGAAACAGCCCGATGCCGGTCTCCGGCATGGCGAAGGTCACCGTCTCATTGACGACGCGATGGCTGCCATGCACCGACACGCCGACGCCGCCGCCCATCACGATGCCATGCATCAGCGCGACATAGGGCTTCGGGAAATGCTTGATGGTGGCATTGAGCCGGTATTCGTCGCGATAGAATTCGAGCGCGTAGGGCGTTTTGGCCTTGCCTGAATCGTAGAGCGCGCGGATGTCGCCGCCGGCGCAAAACGCCCGCTCACCCGTGCCGCGGATGACGACGGTCTTCACCGTATCGTCGCGCGCCCACTGATCGAGCTGCGCCTTCATCGCGAGGCACATCGCGTGCGTCAGGGCGTTCAGCGCCTTCGGCCGGTTGAGCGTGATGAGGCCAAGCGCACCGCGGCGCTCGAACAGGACTTCGTCCGTCATTGCCTGAACATCTCGCGGCCGATGATCACGCGCATGACCTCGTTGGTGCCTTCCAGAATTTGGTGAACGCGCAAGTCCCGCACATGGCGCTCGGCCGGGAAGTCCTTCAGATAGCCGTAGCCGCCGTGCAGCTGAAGCGAATCGTTGGCGATCTTGAAGCCCAGATCGGACGCGAACCGCTTGGCCATGGCGCACAGCATGGTGGCGCGCGGTAATTTCTTGTCGAGCGCGTCGGCGGCGTTGCGGATCATCAGGCGGGCGGCTTCCAGTTCCGTCGCCATGTCGGCCAGCTTGAACTGCGTCGCCTGGAATTCGGCGATCGGCTTGCCGAACTGCTTGCGATCGGAGACGTACGCCTTGGCCTCCTCCAGCGCCGCGCGCGCGGTGCCGACCGAGCACGCGCCGATGTTGATGCGGCCGCCGTCAAGCCCCGCCATGGCGATACGGAAGCCCTCCCCTTCCGCGCCGACGCGGTTCGCCACCGGCACGCGGCAATTGTCGAAGATCACCTGCGCCGTGGGCTGCGACTTCCAGCCCATCTTCTTTTCCATCTTGCCGAACGAGAGCCCCGGCGTGCCCTTCTCCACCACGATGCAGGAGATTCCCTTCGGCCCCTCCTCGCCCGTGCGCACCATGCAGACATAGATGTCGGAGGTGCCGGCGCCGGAAATGAACGCCTTCGATCCGTTCAGCACGTAATGATCGCCATCTTTCACGGCCCGGGTGCGCAGGCTGGCGGCATCGGAACCGGAGCCTGGCTCCGTCAGGCAATAGCTTCCGATGTGCTCCATGGTGGCGAGCTTGGGCAGGAAGCGCTTGCGCACCTCATCCGACGCGAAGCGGTCGATCATCCACGACGCCATGTTGTGGATGGAGATGAACGCAGCGGTCGAGGTGCAGCCGGCCGACAATTCCTCGAAGATGATCGCGGCATCGAGACGCGACATCTCCGACCCACCGACATCGCTCTTCACATAGATGCTGGCGAAGCCGAGCTCGGCCGCCTCGCGCATGACATCGACGGGGAAATGCTCGGTCTCATCCCACTCGGCAGCATGGGGCGCGAGCTTGTCCTTGGCAAAGCGCCGCGCCGCCTCTTCCACCGCGCGCTGATCTTCGGTGAGCTGAAAATCCATGGCGTTGTTCCGCCTTGTATTTTGCCAAAATGTCACTACCGTAGTGACATTGCAGTCCGGGACCTAACCCATGACCAGCGTCGGTGCAAGGGAAGCAAATCGTAGCTTTTCCAAAATCCTTCGGGAAGCGGAGAGCGGCAAGAGCGTGACGATCACGCGCAACGGCAGACCGGTTGCGCGGCTGGAGCCCGTCACGCTCCAGCGGCCCATTGATCTGCGGCCGAAATCGAAGAAAGCGCGTGAGAAAGCGCACAAGGAGCTGATGGAGCTTCTGGAGAAAGGTTTCGATCTCGGTGGCAAGGGGTTCACGCGCGATGAGATGCATGAACGCTGACGTATGTTGTCACTCGATACGAACATTCTCGTCTACTCCGCAGACAACACCGCAGCCGCGCGGTATGTAGCCGCGAAGCAGATCGTCGATCGAGCAGCCCCGGCAGGAGTTGTGCTAACGGAACAATCGCTCTTCGAGTTCTTTCACGCGTGCACGCGAAAAGGAAAAATGACGCTCCGTGAAGCGAGCACCGTTGTGGAACGGTTCGCGCGGGATTTCTCGCTCATCTTTCCGCACAAGTCGGTCGTAGAAGATGCGCTGGCTCTCCGTGACCGATACGGAGTCAGCATTTGGGATGCACGCCTGCTCGTTGTCTGTGGCGCAAACGGATGCAATCATTTGTTGAGCGAAGACATGCAGGACGGCATGCAATATGGACCAGTCACCATCGTCAATCCGTTCAAGGCCGCTAACGTTGCATTGGTCGGACAATTGCTGAAATGACCAATCCGTCCTTCCCCCCCACACGCATGCGCCGGCTGCGCCGCCACGATTGGTCGCGCAAGCTTGTTGCGGAAAACGCGCTGTCGGCGTCCGATTTCATCTGGCCCCTGTTCGTCATCGAAGGGACCAAGCGGCGGGAACCGGTGGCGTCCATGCCGGGCGTGGAGCGCGTGTCGCCCGATCTGGTCGCGGCGGAAGCGGAAAGTGCGGCCAAGCTCGGCATCCCGGTGATCGCGCTGTTTCCCTACACGGATGCTTCGCTGAAAACGGCGGATGGCCGCGAGGCGCTGAACGCCAACAACCTCGTCTGCCGCGCCGTGCGCGAGATCAAGCGTGCCGTGCCGCAGGTGGGTGTGCTGTGCGATGTGGCGCTCGATCCGTACACGACGCACGGCCATGACGGCGTGATCGTCGGCGATGATGTAGCAAACGACGAGACGGTCGAGATTCTCGTGAAGCAGGCGCTGGTCCAGGCGGAAGCCGGATGCGACATCATCGCGCCGTCCGACATGATGGACGGACGCGTCGGCGCCATCCGTCAGGCACTCGAGAAGAACGGTTTCGCCAACACGCTGATCATGGCCTACGCGGCCAAGTACGCGAGTGCGTTCTACGGTCCGTTCCGCGATGCCGTCGGCTCTGCGAAAGCGCTCACCGGCGACAAGCGCACGTACCAGATGGATCCGGCGAACGGCGACGAAGCGCTGCGCGAAGTGGCGCTCGACATCGCCGAAGGCGCCGACATGGTGATGGTGAAACCGGGCATGCCGTATCTCGATATCGTGCGGCGTGTGAAGGACGCGTTCCACGTGCCGACGTTCGCCTATCAGGTGTCCGGCGAATATTCGATGATCCTGGCGGCCGTCGAGCGCGGCTGGCTCGATCGCGACCGCGCCATCCTCGAAAGCCTGATCGCGTTCAAGCGCGCGGGTGCGGCCGGCATTCTCACCTACTTCGCGCGCGACG
>DATIYG010000285.1:0-6151 GCA_035517755.1 Rhizomicrobium sp.
CAATCTCGGCACCGCCGCGGAACCCGACGGGTCCGTCACCGTGCGTCTCATAGCCCAGCAGTACGAGTTTGTGCCCCGCTGCGTCACGGTACCGGCCGGAACGCCCGTGATGTTTCGCCTCACCAGCGCCGATGTCGTGCATGGTTTCCTGCTTCCGGATACCAACGTGAACACCATGGTGGTTCCCGGATTTGTGGCGGAAGTGCGGACACGTTTTGCCAGCGAGGGCGAGTACGCAATGCCATGCCATGAGTATTGCGGTCTCGGTCATCACGCCATGTGGGCGCATGTCCGCGTCGTGCCAAAGGAGCGGTTCGCCAACTTGACCGCCGTCCAAAGGATGGACTGTGAGTGACGGCAGTGGGCTCGCGTGCTTTCAGTACCCGGTGGTGATTACGAGGCTCGTTAGGAGATCGGCAGAATGAGAATATTGCGCACTCTCTCGGACAATAGCCGCTTTCTCGCGGCTCGCAGGAATAGCCGCTGAAGGCGCTCCTGAGTCCGGGCGCAGTCTTCGGCAGCGCGATCCTACGATCCGCCTGGTTTTTGCCGGGGATCCTGAGCGCGGGATACCGCCGTGCGCCGCCTGTCACGGCCCTGGCGCACAGAAGCTCGGCTCCCCGGCGCTTCGCGGCCAGCACGTCGCGTACATCGAGCGCCAACTCGCTGCCTTCGCACAAGGGATGCGCATGAACGATATCAACGAACAGATGCGCGTCATTGCCCATGGACTGAAGCCCGATGAGATGCATGCGGTTGCCGCCTATTACGGTGCGGCAGATAGCCATCACTGAGATGCATTGAAACCACGACACGGCCCAGGTAGCAGAGTCCACAACAAGACCCAGTGCGCTGTGATGCCGTGAACCACGCGTGAGTCTCCGCAAGCCAGAGTTCACTCGAGGAAACCGTCGAATCCGCTCTGATGGGTGGTTTTGAGATGCCCATCGTCAGGGCGATCGAGCCGGTACGACCGTTGCGACATGGCATCGCTTACTAGACAGGAGACGCCGGGTTCTGGCTGGCCGGCACCGATCAGATGAAGGCACTGCGCCTCGCACGCACCAATTTCGAGAGTCGCTGGACAACGCGCGCCCTCGATCCGCTTAGCCCAGCGGTAGCGGCCGCGGATCCACCCATTCGCTCGGGTCGGGCGCTCTAGATGCGAAAGCGCGTACTCATCTCAATCATCACGCTCGCCACTCTGGGCATTGTCGGCTTCGGCGCGCTCGCGTGGCGACCGGCGATCGCGCCGATCGCCACGCCGGCCCGGGCCGCATTCGCACCAGAACTCATCGCGAAGGGGGCGGCGCTGGCCGCCGGAGGCTATTGCGCCGAGTGCCACACCGCCAAGGACGGACAGGAATTGGCCGGAGGCTATGCGATGGCGACGCCTTTTGGTGTGCTCTACTCGACTAATATCACGCCCGATACCGACACGGGCATCGGCACCTGGTCCGAGGCTGCTTTTGCCCGCGCCATGCAGGACGGCGTCGCGCGCGACGGTTCGCTTCTCTTTCCCGCCTTCCCCTACGATCATTTCACAAAGCTCTCGGACGCCGACGTGCACGCGCTCTATGCGTTCTTTATGACCCGAGCGCCCGTTCGTGCTCCGGCACACAAGAATGGACTGCCGTTCCCGCTCAATGTCCGCTATTTGCAGGCTGGCTGGCGCCTGCTGTTCTTCCGGCCAGGCCGCTTCGAACGAAATCCCAGCAAGAGTGCCGAATGGAATCGCGGCGCCTATCTCGCGGAAGGACTGAGCCACTGTGGCGCGTGCCACACTCCGCGCAACCTACTTGGCGCCGAAAAGAACGGCGATGCCTACGCCGGGGCCGGAGTCGACAACTGGATCGCTCCACCCCTGACCACCGCCAATCCCGACCCCGTGCCGTGGACCGAACGGGAGCTCGTTGCGTATTTGCGCACTGGCGCGAGCGACCTTCACGGCTCGGCCGCGGGCCCGATGGCGCCGGTTGTGCATGGCCTCGCCGCGCTTGCGCCATCCGACGTGCAGTCCCTCGCCCTCTATTTCGCCGACCTCGACCATGCCGCCGAGCGCGCATCTTCGACCACTCCAGCTGTCGCGCGCGCCATGTCGTACGCGCCGCTGGGTACCGGACAGGAGACCGACCCCGATGCGCGTCTTTACATGGCTGCCTGTGCTTCGTGCCACTACAACGCTGGAGCGCCCGTTGCGGTCCGGCCGGACCTCGCGCTCAACAACGCACTGAATCTTCCCGATCCGTCCAACTTCATCGAGGTCGTGCTGCACGGCATCGACGCCGAAGACGGCATTCCGGGCGTCGTCATGCCGAGCTTTGGGCGTGCACTGAGCGATAGCGACATCGCCCGCATCGCCGCCTATCTGCGGCGCACGCGCACGCCTCTACCGCCTTGGCCGGACCTCGACCAGCGGATCTCGGCGCTACGTGCGAAGACCGAAGCCTCGGAGCCCTGAAGTCATGACCACACTCCATATCAATGGTCGCGCCATCACCATCGAAGTGGAAGAGAGCACACCGCTACTCTGGGTGATCCGCGATGTCGCGGGCCTCACCGGCACAAAATTCGGATGTGGCATCGGCATGTGCGGCGCCTGCACCGTGCATGTGGGCGGTCGGCCGACCCGCTCCTGCATCACCTCCGTCGGCAGCGTAGGCAATGCCGAGATCACGACGATCGAGGGACTCGATTCCAACAGCCAGCATCCCTTGCAGAAGGCATGGATCGACCTGCAGGTGCCGCAATGTGGCTACTGTCAGTCCGGTCAGATCATGCAGGCGGCGGCGCTCCTCAAGGATTTTCCGGCGCCCAGCGACCAGGACATCGACGCAGTCATGACCGGCAATCTCTGTCGCTGCATGACTTATGTGCGCATTCGCAAGGCCATCAAACAGGCTGCGGCAGAACTTCGCGAGCGCGCCAATGGCTGAGGTGCCGCATCTGCCGTCGCGTCGCGGATTTCTGATTAGAATGGCGGGCGCTGCGCTCGTGTTCGGCTTTGAGGGGAACAATTCTCTGGCAAGCGGCGTGGCGTCTCCGAAGCGAAGCGACTTCGAGCCCACCATCTGGTACAGCATCGACCGCGACGGCATCGTCACGATCAACGTCATCCGCGCCGAGATGGGTCAGCATATCGGCACGGCGCTTGCGCGCATCCTCGCTGACGAGCTGGAGGCGGACTGGCGCCAGGTACGGATCGTTCAAGTCGACTCCGATCCACGCTGGGGCTACATGGTGACGGGCGGGAGCTGGTCGGTTTGGATGACCTTTCCGGTCTTCAGCCGCGCCGGCGCTGCCGGCCGCTTCGCCCTTATTGATGCCGGCGCAAAGCTCCTCGGCATTCCCGCCGATCGATGCACTGCGCGTGGCGGCGCGGTCACAGGCGGCAGCCGGTCCATCTCTTACGGCGAGATCGTCGCACGCGGCGATCTACGACGCAGCTTCAGCGCAGAATCATTGGCCAAGATGCCGATCAAGCCCGCGTCGGAGCGTCGCCTCATTGGCCACGGCACTGACGCCATCGACATTCCCGCGAAGACAAACGGTACTGCGCGCTACGGTATCGATGCCGCCGTCGACGGCATGATCTATGCGCGGCCGAAGATCCCGCCGACGCGCAACGGTTCGCGCGTGCGATCAATCGACGATGCCGCCGCCAAGAGGATCAAAGGCTACATCAGCTGTCTCGCGCTCGAGGACCCGTCCGATACGGTTCCGGGCTGGGTGATGGTGTTCGCGAGCTCTTATCCAGCCGCCGTTCGCGCCGCCGACCTGGTCAAGGTCGATTGGGTCGTCGGTAGCGGGGCGACGGTTTCCGAGCAAGACGTTCTCAACCATGGCGCCACGCAGATCGCGGATATAAAGGGCGGCACCTTGCTGGTGGATGATCCGGGTCTCGACGCCGCATTTCAGTCCGCCACTTCGAGGTTGGAGCGAACCTATACGACCGGCAGCGTGCTGCACTGTCAGCTCGAGCCGGTCAATGCGCTCGCTTACGAGAAGGACGGCATATTTGAGATTCACGCTGGCACTCAGTGGCAGAGCCTCATCCTGCCCGTGCTCGTCAAGGCGCTCGGCCGGCCGCAAGAGCAGATCGTGCTGCGCACTTACGCGCTTGGCGGTGGCTTTGGGAGGCGCCTCAATGCTGACTACACCGTGCCCGCGGCGCTTGCCGCCAAGGCGTTGGGCAGGCCAGTGAAGATGGTGCTGACGCGCCCCGACGATATGCGCTTCGACTCGTTCCGCTCGCCCTCGATCCAGACGGTGCGCATGGCGTTCGGCTCGGGCGGCCGGGTCTCCGCCATGGAGCATCACGCTTCCGCCGGCTGGCCCACGCTGGTCATGGCGCCGAGCCAGATGGCGAAAGGCTTGCAAGATAAGCTTTACGATCCCTTCGCGATTGCCGGTGCCGATCATTGGTACACCGTTGGTGCGCAGCGTGTGCGGGCTCTCTCTAACGAGCTGGCCAACAGCGCCTTCCGGCCCGGTTGGCTACGCTCCGTCGGGCCGGGCTGGACCAACTGGGCGCTCGAGAGCTTCATGGACGAGGCCGCACACGCAACGCGTGTCGATCCTGTCGCTTTTCGATTGGCCCTCCTCGATGGCACGGGCCGCAACGCCGGCGCCGCCCCGAATTCGGTTGGCGGAGCAAGGCGCCAGGCTGCCGTCGTGCGGCGCGCGGCCGAAAAAGCAGGCTGGGGCACCGCCATGGCGAAGGACTCAGGCCTTGGCATCGCCACCGCGTTCGGCCAAGAACGCGGAATGCCCACTTGGGTCGCGTGCGTGGCGCGCGTGCAGGTCGACCGCGGCATCGGTGCGGTTCTCGTCCATAAGCTCACGATCGTCGTCGATGCCGGAACCATCGTACATCCTGATGGCGCACTCGCCCAGGTGGAGGGCAGCGTCCTCTGGGGCCTCAGCATGGCGCTGCATGAAGGCACCGAGTTCGTGAACGGTCAGGTAAAGGACACAAATTTCGACACCTATACGCCGCTGCGCGTCGGCAATGTGCCGGAACTCGACATCGAGTTCGTAGATAGCACGGAGGTGCCGGTCGGCCTCGGGGAGCCAGGAACAACCGTCGTCGCGCCCGCGATCGGCAACGCGATCTTCGACGCTGTGGGCGTGCGACTGCGTCATTTACCAATTCGCCCGGGCGCCATGCTCCAGGCCCTAAGGCAAACGACAAACTCGTCTAGAAATTGATCGGGGCGGATCGCGCGTGCATGTTTGCAGAAACCCCGCTGCAAGCTATCGCGCTGACAATTCAGCCGTTTGCCTGTGGGCGCGATCGACGTCAGAAAGCGTTACGTGTACCAGCAGCGAGTCACGCGAGTCCACTCTTGTCCCGGATCGATGAAGTTCGACTACCTGACAGGAGTGAATCGGATGAATCACGTTGCGAAAGTGGCCGCCCTGGCGGCGATGTTGTCGGTGTCGGCGGCTACGACGGTGCACGCCGAGGACTGGGAAGTCAGATTGCGTGCTATCTACCTGGCGCCGGCCAACGACTCCGATGCCTATGCTCCATTGCGGATTCCGGCGGATGCCATTCACATTAACGATAAGTGGCTCCCGGATCTCGATGCTGAATACTTCTTCACGCCTCATTGGTCGACTGAGCTTGTGCTCACGTACCCGCAGAAGCAGACGGTGACGCTAGAGCACAGCGCCCTGGGCGGTCCGGTCGATATCGGCTCGTTCAAGCACCTGCCGCCAACGCTCACGGGGAAATACAATTTCTTACCCGACCGAGCCTTTCAGCCCTATATCGGCGCGGGCCTTAACGTGACCTGGATCATGGACGTCAATCTACAGGTACCCACCGTGGGTCGACTCACTCTCGATCGCACGAGCATCGGCGCCGCCGCCCAGGGAGGCTTCGACTACCGAATCGGCAAACATTGGTATCTCAACGCGGATGCAAAGTGGCTCATGCTACGGTCCGACGTAAAGTTCAACGGTGGCAAGATCTCGCAGGCTCGCCTCGATCCGTTCTTGGTGGGTATAGGTGTCGGGTATCGCTTCGGCGGCTAACCTGATCGATGGTCGCTTCCGATGTTCAGCAACGAGCGGTCACAAGCAAATTGCGCCGACTCGCCAAGCCGCGGGGCTGACGGCCGCACGTCCGGCCGCCTTGCTTCTA
>DATIYG010000286.1:0-7367 GCA_035517755.1 Rhizomicrobium sp.
GAAGGCGGCAACCGCGCCGGTCGCAATGAAGGCGGCGCCGACGCCGGCTGCCAGCAGACGCTGGTCGTGCGTGGCCAGCGCATGGGCATCGAGCGCAAGCAGCATGAGCGGCACAGAGGCGGCAAGCGCGACGGCAAGCGCGCAGAAACGCGGCAGAACGCGCGCGAGATGACCCGCTGCTCCGGGTGTATCGAGCAAATCCGGCGCCACGAGCTCGAACATGGCTTCCAGCGTGAAGCGCAATGTGCCGCACACGATGAGAAGCGCTGCGCCGGCAAAGATAAACTGACGCGGCGAATCCATGAGGGCGTAGCGCAGCGCCTCGCGCATCGATCCGCCCATCAGGAGATCGAGCAGCGCGGCAATCAGCACGATTGCAACGATCAGCTGAACGCGCGCCAGCAGGAGCACGAAGGAAATCGGCTCGAACGTGCGAAGCCACGCCATTTCCGGATTCATCGGCAAAAGTCCCCTTCCCGGCGCGCTGGCCGCGCGAAGTGCCGTCAGGCCGCGGCGATCTTTTTCTCGGCGGAGCGGCGCTGCCGCAGCCGCACAAGCAGATAGGCGATGAGGGCCGCTGCGGCGCCGCGCAATCCCGTCTGCCAACCGGCCGGCAGCGCCTGCGCAAGTCCGTGGATGTAAGCGTAGGCCTGGGTGCCGAGATGGCTCCAGTCCGCGGATGTTTGCGGCCACTGGATGTTCGGAAGGCTCGGCGCCGGCAGGCCCATCTTCGGCAGATGCTCGCCCCACACCAGCGCGTCGCGCCCCTCGGTGAAGACGAGCAGCAGCACGCTCAACGCGGCGGCCCATGTCGGACGACTGGCCAGCGCCTTGCTGACAAACGCGCGGCCATCCGCGATCGCCTGGCCCTCGAGATTGGAGACAAGCGTGCCGGAATTGCCCTGCAGCGCTCCGACCACGGCGTTCCACAGATCGTCGTGCTGTTGCTGCTGGCTGTGCTGGATTCGCGCGACGGCCACCTGCACTTCGTGCGTGACGTGCGACTTGATCTGCGCGACGGCATCGGCGGACGCAGGAGCCGGAGCATGATCCGGCGAGGCATGTGTGTGCATGTCGGAAACACTCGGGGTTGGAGCTGACGCCGTCGTATCGTCATCGAGCGACGGCAATTGCGATTGGAAAGCGGCTTGCACGGGCGCCACGGCGGGCATCGGCAGGTCCAGGGTGACCGAAGGCGCTGGCGTGATGACGGAAATGTCCTCCAGCGCCGAGCGCGTCACCGGACCCACCACGCCATCGCTCGCCAGATCGTTGCTCTGCTGGAAGGCGCGCACCGCCGCATCCGTCTCACTGTCGAACACGCTGTCCTCGCCGGCACGAAAGCCGGCGCGCACCAATCGTTCCTGCAGCCAGGCGACATCGGCGCCCGTCATCGGCGGATCTTTCAGGCGGAGGATGCGCCGTGGCGCGCCGTCGGCCGAGACTTTCACCGGCGTCGTCTCGCCCAGCGCAGCCGGCGTGATGCTGAAGCCGCGCACCGCGAGCGGCAGGTCGAGGTTCCAATTGCCGGCGTCGATGATCGTCTGGAACGCATCCATGCGATAGACGGTCTTGTGCAGCAGCGGATTGGGATAGGTGGCGAGCCAGTTGCGGCGTTCCTTCACATAGGCCGCCATCCATTTCTTCTCGCCGAGATCGGCCAGTTCGCCGGCATGCTTGCGCGTGAGATCGCGCACATGCGGCCATGATCCATGGACCGTGCTGTCATAGACAATGCCGCAGCCGAGCGGCGTCTGCGCGCCGATCGCCGCTGCCGAACGCATGGCCGGATCCCAGTAGACGCGATCGAAGAAGGTGTCCTGCACCTCCTGCATCACCGGATCGTCGCCGGCATCCTTGAGCAGCCGGCGGAACGTCGCGTTGGTGTTAAGCGAGGGATCACACGCTTCGAGCAGCGGCAGGTAGGGCTTGAACTGCGCCGACAAGGCGCCGTCGGCGCGCGCCGCATAGTCGTTGATGAGAAGATAGAGATTGCCGCTCGCCAGAGTCGTCTGCGAACGGCCATAGGTGAGCTGGCCGGAATCGCCGCGCATCAGCGTGACGTCGCCGTAGTTCCCGCGAATCGACCCCGTCTCGAAAATATTGACGATGGCCTGTGCTGCCGCCTTTTGCGGCGCCGCCATGGACATGGCGTTCCCCAACAACCCCAACGCCTCAAATTATAGTGGAATTGTGCATCTGCCGGAAGGCGTGACAGTCCTCAGGATTCTTCAGGTTTTCGTGCGCATTGCAGCGGTTTGATGACGGCGCAGTCAGAAATGCGCAACCGCGAAATGCGCCCACGATTGACGGAAATACCCATCTCGCGGATGCTTCCTGCGGCGGGCGGGATCGGCAATTTCGGGAGAACTCTCATGGGCTTGCGCCGCTTGGCCACCTTGCTGGCACTGTCATCCGCCTTCGCCGTAACCTCCGCCAACGCCTGGACATATGGTGACATGCATGGCGCCGATCTTGGCGTCGGCGCCAATCTCAATGGCGCGGTGCCGTTCCCGGCCGACAATGCGTGGAACACCGACATCTCGAAATCGCCGGTCGATCCCAATTCCGACAACCTCATCGCCTCGATCGGACTCTCCACTGGCCTGCATCCAGATTTCGGCGCCGGCTACTACCAGCACGCCATCATCGGCATTCCGTATGTCGTGGTGCCGGACTCGCAGATGTACGTGACGATCCATCTGAAGGCCTACAAGCGCGAGAGCGACAAGGGCCCGTATCCCGTGCCGATGGACGCGCCGATCGAAGGCATGCGCGACGACGGCAAGAAATTTCACGGCGACCGGCATGTGCTCGTCATCGATCGCGACACCAACCGACTCTACGAGATGTTCAATGCCTGGCCGCTGAAGGACGTAAGCTGGAAAGCCGACGCCGGCGCGATCTTCCATCTCGATTCCGATGACGTGCGGCCGACCGCGAAGAAGGGCTGGACCAGCGCCGATGCGGCGGGCCTGCCGATCTTCCCCGGTCTCGTGCGCTACGACGAAGTGGCGACCGGCACGATCCCGCATGCGCTGCGCTTCACCGTGGCGAATTCGCGCGAAGCGTATGTGAAGCCCGCGAACCATTGGGCATCGGACGATCAGAATCCCAATCTGCCGCCCATGGGCATGCGCGTGCGGCTGAAGGCGAGTTACGTCATCCCGTCGAACTTCAGCCCCGAAGTGAAGACCATTCTGCAGGCGATGAAGACCTACGGCATGATGGTCGCCGACAATGGCAGCAACTGGTACATCTCCGGAGCACCGGACGACCGCTGGAACAATGACGACCTCGTCGGCCAGCTGAAGCAGGTGACCGGCTCGAACTTCGAAGTCGTGAAGATGAAGAAGATCGTGACGCCTTAGCGTGTTGGTATTCCCTCTCCCCCACTTCGCGAGGGCGAGGGAGATTCTAAAGCTTCCCGCAATCGAGCTTGCGGCCCACGAGCCGGCAGTGGCGCGCCACAGTGCCATCGCCGCGATATTCGTCTGCGTTCCACGCTGAACCATCGCGCGTCAGCAGCAGCAGTCCAAATCCCGGCAACGACAGGCCTTCGGTGATGGCGGTGCCGCTTAGGTTGACGCCGGAGAGATCGACCGGCGCGGAATCCAGCATGGTGCCGGCGTTGCCCGCCACCAGCTGCGGCGGCGCATCGCGGTAGTTCATCGCTTCGAAGCTGTGGATGTGGCCCGACAGCATGAGACCGATCGAGTCGAGCTGATGCGGCGATTTCAGCGCCGCGATCATCGTGCGGTTGCCGCCGACCGTGAGTCCCAACGGTCCGGAAATCGCGCCCCATAGCGGGCGATGCATGGTGAGCCACGCCGGCCCCTTGGTGAGCTTGGCCAACGAGGCGAACTCCGACGCATAAGTCGGAATGAGATTCGAATCGCCGTATTGATCCGGCGCGTTGGCATCGTCCATCACGATGAGCGACATCGGACCAAGAAGCACGGCGTAGGCCGCGACATGGGCGGCGCACGCTGCACCCGGCGTGAACGACAAGGGACCCAGCAGCCGCAACCAGCCCGCGCCGGCGCGCGAACAATCCTCGTGATTGCCGCGCACGAACACCCATGGCGCGGCCGCGAGCAGCGGTGTTGCAGGCGTGAAGAAATCGGCATTCCAAGTTGGCCAGTTGTCGCCCGACGGCGTTCCGGCGCAGCCCTTGTCGTCCGGCGGACAGGCGTTCTCGCGATAGAGATAGTCGCCCACATGCAGCACGAGATCAGGCTTGAGCTTCGCGGCCTCGTGCGTGGTTTGCGCGAACGGCCACTTCGCGGGATCGTTGCAATCCTGCACGGCGCTGCCCTTGATGCGGCAGCCGGTGTCGCCGATCACCACGATGCGATTGGCCTCGCCACGCCATAGCGGCAACGCTTCGCCGGCCACGCCTGCAGATTTGGCGGACTTCGGAATCGTCGCGCTGCACAGGCGGACATTGAACGCCGGGTCCGGCGTGGCGCGCAGACCCATGGGCGATGTTGCGCCATCGATCGAGATGCTCGGACAGGATGGCGTACTCGTCACGACGCGTGCTTCGACTGTGCCGCCGGGACCGAGCTGCACCCATTTCGAAACGATCGTGTCTGCCGCCATCGCCGGTCGCGCCAGCACGAACGCCACAAGCGCGAAGGTTGCCAGAGTCGTTTTCATCCGCCTGCTCCTCTCGATCCAATCGCCGACAACAGATCGTTGGCGAAAATGGCCAGCGTGTCGTCACGCGCACCCATGATGACGATGCGGTCGCCGGAACGGGCAAGCTCCAGCAGCTTGGCGCCGCAATCGGCGCGCGTTGCGAGCGCCAACGCGTTGCGCCCGACGGCACGGATGCCGCACGCAATATCATCACTGGACACGGACTTGTCCGTGGTGCCGCCGTAATAGACAGGCTCCGGCATCAGCAGCACATCATCCGGTGCAAGATTGCGCGCAAACACGTCGATGAATTCGCTACGCATCTTCTTCAGCGGGCTGAAGCCATGCGGCTGGAACATCAGCAGCAGGCGTCCGGGAAACGCATGCAACGTGGCAAGGGTGGCCGCGATCTTGTCGGGATTGTGCGCGAAATCGTCGATGACGATGATGCCATTCGCCGATCCCACGACTTCCAGCCGGCGGCGGATGCCGGTGAAGCGCGAGAGTGCCCGCGCCGCATTGTCCAGCGGAAGGCCAAGTGCCTTCGCGGTCGCCAGCGCGGCCAGCGCATTCGACACATTGTGCGCCCCGGGAACTCTTAGTTGCACGCTAACTGCATTACCTCCCCCTTGTGGGGAGGTCGGCGAGCCTTTGGGCGAACCGGGTGGGGGGGACGCTTCCCCCAACTTCGCCCCCCACCCGATGTCGCTCGCGTTGCTCGCTCCATCGACCTCCCCACGAGGGGGAGGTGACTCGAGGACTTCAAACGAAATCCCATCCGGCGCAGGAATCAAATTCGACGCAACCAGATCAGCGCGCACATCCGACAGGCTGTAGGTGATGGCCCTCTCGCTCACCAGCGCCGCAGTTTCCGGGTTGTCGAGATTGAGCACGGCGATTTTCGCCTTGCCAACGAAATCCGCGAACAGGGAGCGCAATTCGTCCATCGTCTTGTGGTCGAGTGCGATGTTGTTGACCACCGCGATGGTTGGCGAATAGCGCGCGATCGAGCCGTCGCTTTCGTCCACTTCGCTGACGAACACGCCGCTCCTGCCCACGCGTGCGCTGGCGAACGGAGCATCGGTCGAGACGAAATTCTTCATCACGGCGCCGTTCATGATGGTGGGATCGCGCTCGAGATCGGTCAGCATCCAGCCGATCATGCCGGTGACGGTGGACTTGCCGGACGTGCCAGCGACCCCGATGCTCGTGGGCGCGGCATTGAACAATTGCGCCAGCAGCTCGGCGCGGGTGAGCAGCGGTGCACCCAGCTTTCGCGCCACCGCCACGTCGGGCACGGTCTCTTCCACCGCAGCCGAGATCACCACGGTCTGATCGGCGCCAGTCACGCCCGATCCGTCCTGCGGATAGAGCGCGATGCCGTTGGCCTTGAGGTATTCGAACTTCGCGGCCGTGCGACCCTGGTCGAGCGCGCGATCCGAGCCGGCCACCGTGGCGCCATGGCCGCGCAGGATCAGCGCCAAGGGCAGCATCCCGCTGCCGCCGATGCCGCAGAAGAAGTATGGATGTGAGATATTCATTGTACGAGGCTATAAGCGTCCAGTCGGTTTGAAGCCAGAAGGCAAAATGTTTCACGCGGAGACGCGGAGCGGTTCCGCCCCTGCGAAGCGGGGGAGGGGGACCATCGAGCGAAGCGAAGATGGTGGAGGGGGCGGAAGCTTCCGCCCCCCTCGTCGCCTGCGGCGACACTCCCCCCGTAAACGGGGGGAGAACCAATGACGACACGAATCGGCATTGTCGCACCCGCTTCCCGCATCGAGCCGGAGACGGCGGAGCGCGTCACCGCACTGGCGCGCGAACTCTACGGCGACCGCGCAGAGCTCGTCTTCCACCCGCAATGCTTCCTGTCGGACAACCATTTCGCCGGCGAGGATTCCGTTCGCGCCGATGCGTTCGTCGAGGTGGCGAACGACCCGGGGTTCGACGCGCTGTGGTGGGCGCGCGGCGGCTATGGCGCCAACCGCATCGCGGAGATGGTGTTGCCGCGTCTCAAAGACTCCGCCCGGGCGAAGTCCTATCTCGGCTACAGCGATGCCGGCTTCCTGCTCGCCATACTCTACAAACACGGCTTCAAAGCGGTGCACGGCCCGGTCGCCGCCGACATCAAGCGCAAGGGCGGCGAATCGGCGGTCACGCGCGCGCTGAAGTTTCTTGTCGAGCGCGATCCTTCCACGCTCGAACCCACCGTGCTGGCCGGCAAACCCGTCGCCGCATTCAACCTTTGCATCCTGTCGCATCTGATCGGCACGGAGATCATGCCCGATCTCACCGGTCACATCGTGATGCTGGAGGATGTATCGGAGGAGACCTACCGCGTCGACCGTTCGCTGTTTCACGTCACCTCGGCGCCGGGCCTCCGCAAAGTGGCCGGACTCAAATGCGGCCGCTTCACTGACGTGAAGCCGAACGATCCGGACTTCGGCCACACGGAAGAAGAGGTGATGCGCCACTGGTGCGAGGTGTCCGGCATTCCGTACCTCGGCCGCGCCGACATCGGCCACGACGTCGACAACAAGATCGTCCCGTTCGGATGCTGGACCGGCTGACGGCTATTTCCCGGCCAGCAGATCGGCGAGCGTGGTGCCGAGTGCGGCGGGGTTGGGCGTGACGCGGATGCCTGCGGATTTCATCGCCTCGATCTTGCTCTGCGCGCCGCCCTTGCCGCCTGAAATGATGGCGCCGGCATGGCCCATGCGGCGGCC
>DATIYG010000287.1:0-4990 GCA_035517755.1 Rhizomicrobium sp.
CGTCGATGGGCGCGGTCAGAGCGATCTGCGCCAGGGCGTGACGCTCGAAGTGTTCGGTGAGGGCGACTCCATGGGCCCGCTCACGGACGAGATGAAGAAGAAGGCCGAGCAGCGCCAGATCGACATCAAGTACAAGATCGATTGGACCACGCTCGCGCAATATCTCGAGAAGCTCGAGAAGCAGGGCGTCTCGATGAACGTCACCTCGTTCGTCGGCGCCACCACCGTGCGCGTCCATGAACTCGGTGAGAAGGACGTGCAGCCGACGCCGGAACAGCTTGCGCGCATGCAGGGGCTGGTGAAGGACGCGATGGAGGACGGCGCGGTTGGTGTCGGCTCGGCGCTGATCTATTCGCCGGCGACCTACGCGAAAACACCGGAGCTCGTCGCGCTAATGAAGCAGGCCGCGGCGTGCGGCGGCATGTACATCTCCCACATGCGCAACGAAGGCAATCATGTGCTCGATGCCATCGATGAGCTGATCGAGATCAGCAAGCAGTCCGGCGCGCCGGCGGAAATCTATCACCTCAAGGCGGCGGGCAAGCCCAACTGGGACAAGCTGCCCAAGATGATCGCCAAGATCGATGCGGCGCGCGCTGCGGGTCATCGCATCACGGCCAACATGTACATGTACGAAGCCGGCGCCACCGGGCTGGATGCCGGCATGCCGCCCTGGGTGCAGGATGGCGGACTGGAGGCGTGGATCGCGCGGCTGAAGAATCCCGCGATCCGCAAGCGCGTCATCGCCGAGATGCGCAATCCCAACCAGAAATGGGACAATCTCTATGCGCTCGCCGGCGCGCACGGCACGCTGCTGCTGCAATTCAAGAATCCGAAACTGAAGCCGCTCACCGGCAAGCGTCTCGACGAGGTCGCCGCCATGCGGCACGAAAGCCCGGAGGATGCCGCCATCGATCTTGTCATCGAGGATGGCAGCCGCGTCGGCGTCGCCTATTTCCTGATGTCCGACGAGAACATAAAAAAACAAATCGCGCTGCCTTACGTCAGCTTCGGCTCGGATGAAGCGGCGCAAGAGCCCGAAGGCGTGTTCCTGAAATCGAGCGCGCATCCGCGCGCCTACGGCAATGTCGCGCGCCTGCTCGGCCATTATGTGCGTGATGAGAAGGTGATCCCGCTGCAGGAAGCGATCCGCAAGCTCACCTGGCAGCCGGCGTCGAACCTGTCGCTGCATGATCGCGGGCTTCTGAAGGTCGGCGATTACGCCGACGTCGTGGTGTTCGACCCCAAGACGATTGCCGATCACGCGACCTACGATCACCCGCAGGTGTACGCGACGGGCGTCAGCGAAGTGTTCGTCAACGGTATCGAGGCGCTGAAGGACGGCGAGGCCACCGGTGCCCATTCGGGCCGGGTCGTGCGCGGGCGCGCGTGGAAGGGCTGGCCGGACGGCGGCTGCCGCAAATCCGCGGCCGACTGGACCTGGGCGAAGAACTGACGCGGCGCTACTTGGCCGGCTCGGATTCCTTCAGCAGTTCCGCCATATAGGATTGCCAAACCGCCGCCCAGGTGTGCGTGCCGTGGCCGTGTGTCTGGTCGCTGATCGGGATCAACACATATTTGCCACGCTTGATCCGCTTCACCATCTCCGGTGCGAGATTGAGTTCCGGCGGATTGATGAAATCGTCCGCCGAGTTCACCCACATGAGCGGCGCCGTGATTTTCTCGAGCCCGCCGCTAGGGTCGTAATCGCGCGAGGCGGCCGCCTGATAGAGAAAGTCATTGGCGTCCAGCGTTGCCAGCTCTTTCGCCGTGTAGTCCTCCAGATATTTGTCCGCGGCATCGCGCGTCGGATAGCTCTTCTGCATCTGGTGCGCCGCGCTTCCCGCGATCACCAGCATATCGATGCCGACCCGCAAGGCCATCTGGGGCTCGGTCTTGTATTCGCCTCCCATCCATGCCGGATCATCGTGGATGGCATCGATGATCATCTTGCGCCACATGCGGTTGCGCCCGGCGATCTGCATCGGCATGCAGGCGAGCGGCATCAGCGCATCGACGAAACCGGCGTGCTCCTCGCCCCACATGAAGGAGTGCATGCAGCCCATCGACGTGCCCATCACTAGGCGAAGATGGTTGACGTGCAATCCATCCTTCACCAGCGCGTATTGCGCCGCGACCATGTCCTCGTAGCCGTATTGCGGAAACTTCGCGTGCAGCCCGTCGCTCGGCTTCGACGATTTCCCGTGACCGATCCCGTCGGGAAGAATGATGAAATACTTGGCGGGATCGAGCAGTCCGCCCGGTGCGAACAGCACATCGGCGAATTGCGGGCGCAGGAACTGATGCCCGTCGCCGCCGGTGCCATGCAGGATCAGCACGGCATTCGTGGTCCGGCCGTGCGAGTCCTTATGCGGCGAGCCCAGCGTGGTGTAGTGCAGCCGAAGCTCGGGCAGCCTCTCGCCCGATGTGAATTGGAAGTTCTTGACCGTGAAGTCGCCTTCCCTGGTCTCAAGCCCTTGCGCAGACCCGATGGAAAGAATTGCGGCCAGGAGAGCCGCCGCCATGCCGGTCTTCATTCTCGTCCCCCCGGCGCGTGCATCTGGCCGCGCCTTTGCAGTGTGACCCCTGCCCCGTCCCATCCAGGGATTTTGAACGCATTGGTCCTTACCATGGCAAAGATGTTCTCGTCCCCATTCCGTCGCGGCCTTGCGCTGGCAGGTCTGTTTGGCGCCGCGTTGTTTCTGGCGATGCCTGCCGCTGCCGATGAAACTGCCTGGGCCAACGGGGCACAATCGGGCGGCAGCGCCGAGCAATCGTATCGTCTTGGCACAGGGGACAAGGTGCGGGTCACCGTGTACGGCGAGGACGACCTCGGCGGCGAATTCGAGATTGACGGCAACGGCGCCATCAGCCTGCCGCTGATCGGCGAGGTCACAGCCGCCGGAGAATCGGCCTCGAGTCTCGAACAGCAGATCGCCACCAAGCTGGCGGACGGTTATCTCCAGAACCCGCGCGTCAGTGTCGCCATCAGCACCTACCGGCCGTTCTATGTCATCGGCCAAGTCAACCGTCCCGGCCAGTTTCCCTATGTGAACGGGATGAGTGCGCTGAACGCGGTTGCGCTCGCTGGCGGCTACACCACTCAAGCCAATGAAGGCACCATCTACGTCCGGCGCAACGGCAGCCCCAGGGAAGAGGAGCTGCCGGCCGATCAAATGACGAGCATTCTTCCAGGTGACGTCGTCCGTGTACCTCAGAGTACGTTCTGGACCGTCATGTCTGTGGCCGGGCCTCTGGCAGGGCTCGCGGCCTTCCATTATTCGGGATTTTAGCTGTCTGTTAACCATAAGGGTCTCCACCCGATAGATCGGGAACTTTTTGGCGTGGTCTCCGTTTGCCCCTTCGAGGCGGTGTGTCTCTTGGGGGGATGGGGCGCCTAATCCGTGCTGGCGACAAACGAACGTTGACAGCGCTTGGCCGGCAAACCCTCCTGCCCGTGCGCCACAGAAGGCCATGAAGTTCGCGTCTCCGGTTCAGCAACCGGAACGTGTAGGAGCAGCACATGAGCACCCATTCCGATTCGCTTGACCGGCCGTCTGCGCGGTCGCGGGTCTCCCGAAAGAAGAAGGTCAATGGCGCCACGCCGGTCGCTCCGCCAGTCGATTTGGGCCCGGTCAATTTGCAGGAATTGCTGGCCGCCCTTCAGGCCGTGCGTTCGGGTGATTTCTCGGCTCGCCTTCCGGGCGACCAGGTCGGCATCGCCGGCAAGATCGCCGACGCCTTCAACGACATCGTCTCCACCAACCAGCGCATGGCCGAGCAGCTCGAACGTGTCGGCGATGTGGTCGGCAAACAGGGCAAGACGAAGCAGCGCGTGAAATTCGGCGCCTCCACCGGTGCGTGGGGCGAGATGGAGAATTCGGTCAACACACTGATCGACGATCTTCTCTGGCCGACGACCGAAGTGTCGCGCGCCATCGCGGCCGTGGCACAGGGCGACCTGTTGCAGACAGTGCGTCTCGACGTCGAGGGCCGTCCGTTGAAGGGCGAATTCCTGCGCTCAGCCAACATCGTGAACACGATGATCAAGCAGCTCTCCGTGTTCACCTCGGAAGTGACGCGCGTGGCGCGCGAAGTGGGTACCGAAGGCAAGCTCGGCGGTCAGGCGCAGGTGCGCGAGGTGACCGGCGTCTGGAGGGAGCTCACCGAGTCGGTGAACTCGATGGCGAACAACCTCACCGGCCAGGTGCGCAACATCGCGGAAGTGACGATCGCCGTGGCGAACGGCGACTTGTCGAAAAAGATTACCGTGGACGTGCGCGGCGAGATCCTTCAGCTGAAGGAAGCGATCAACACGATGGTGGACCAGCTGCGCTCGTTCGCCTCGGAAGTGACGCGCGTGGCGCGCGAAGTGGGCACGGACGGGAAGCTGGGCGGCCAGGCACTGGTGCCGGGCGTGGCCGGCACGTGGAAGGACCTCACCGACTCGGTGAATGCCATGTGCGGCAACCTGACGGACCAGGTGCGCAACATCGCCAACGTGACCACCGCCGTGGCGCGCGGCGACCTTTCGCGCAAGATCACGGTGGACGTGAAGGGAGAAATCCTCGAGCTCAAGAACACCATCAACACGATGGTGGACCAGCTGAATTCATTCGCCTCGGAAGTGACCCGTGTGGCGCGCGAAGTGGGCACCGAAGGCAAACTCGGTGGCCAGGCCGCTGTGCCGGGTGTCGCCGGTACGTGGAAAGACCTCACCGACAACGTGAACTTCATGGCCGGCAACCTGACGTCCCAGGTGCGCAACATTGCCGAAGTGACCACGGCCGTGGCGCGCGGAGACCTCTCGCGCAAGATCACCGTGGACGTGAAAGGTGAAATCCTCGAGCTCAAGAACACCATCAACACCATGGTGGACCAGCTGAACGGTTTCGCTTCGGAAGTGACCCGCGTGGCGCGCGAAGTGGGCACCGAAGGCCGTCTCGGCGGTCAGGCGCAGGTTCCTGGCGTGGCCGGCACGTGGAAGGAC
>DATIYG010000288.1:0-14537 GCA_035517755.1 Rhizomicrobium sp.
CTATTTCGGTGGTGGCGGCAAGGATGACTCGCTGCGTTCGTATCAGCGCAATGGGATCGTCACGTGGGACGGTCCGCCCGAGACGCTGCAGGGCCTGACGTTCTGACAATCGACAATTTTGTGCCTAGACCCCGGTCCGCCTTGCGCCCAGGCGCACGCCGGGTGCGCGCCGCTCGCCGAGAACTTCGCGGCGAAAGCGGAACAATTCCGCCGGCCGGCCGCGTCCCGTGCGTGTGAACTTACCCGTTCCTTCCACCAGTCCCTGACCTTCGACAAGCCTGCGGAAGTTTTGCTTGTGCAGTTGATTTCCGGAGATCGCCTCCACGGTCTTCTGCAAATCGAGTAATGTGAACGTCGCCGGCATCAGCTCGAACACAACGGGACGGTACTTCATCTTGCCGCGCAAGCGTGAAATGGCGGTCGCGAGGATCCGGCGATGATCGAACGCCATGGTGAAGCCAAGAGCGGGATGAGGCATCGCCGCTTTGTCCTGCACGCGGCCATCATGCAGTGCCTCATCCACGAGGCCGGCTTCGTACAGCAGCTCGTAGCGTTCGAGCACGCGTTCCTCGTCCCAATGCAATCCATCAAGGCCAAAACAGATACGTACGCGAGAACGGCGCTGGTCGGCCTGATGGGAGTCGTTCGATTTCTTCACGAAGGCGCGCAGCGCGGGGACGATGACGGCATCGATGATCTCAGGCTTGGATGAGCGCCAGTCCTCCCAGGGAAAATAGCGGTACCACTCGCCCCATCGCGTGTCGGGCGCCTTCAATTCACCGGTTGCCCGCGTCAATGCAAGGTAACCGACCGACACGACCCGCGAGCCTTCGCCCGGTCCCTGAACGTGCCTGCCACGGTCGCCGAACGTGTAGAGTTGCTCGGCGTATTCGAATTCCAGGTAGGTCTGCTCTTTCACCCATGTGCGCAGACCGCTTTCCAGGGTGCGGTGGCGCAGCGGATCGAACGGACCAAACGGCAGGGCATCACGTGAATCCGGGTGGTGGACAACGAGCACTTGAGGCTTGTCATCGGCGATGGAAACGATGGCCGCCGACAACCCGATTTCAACGGGATGTTGCATCGCCTGGGCGGCCGGTGTCAGAGGAGTTATCGAGGCAGCCTTGGCCATGGCTCACCCGCCGGACGCCAAGTCATCGAGAGACAGGGGAAGTTCGACGCATGTCCCTTCGGCCACGATGATTCCGCGCCCGATTTCCTCGACAGCCGAAACCATCCGGCCCTCGCGTCGGAGTGCGTCGTCCGCGAGCTGGACCATGAGCCGGTTCGGATAGGCATGTGGAGCGCGTGCGCGGATCGCGCGCGCGATCTCGAGTTCGCGACCCGGTTCCAGCTTGTCGCACAGGAGGGTGAAAGCGGCCGCCATGGAACGGCTGATGCCGGCCCAGCAATGCACAAGCATCGGCGCCTCCGCGTTCCATCCGCGCCCGAACGCAACAAGCCGGTCGATGTGGTCGGCTGAGGGCGCGCTGTCGCTCAGGAACGCCTCGCTGACGTCCTCGAGCGGGAGGCGCAAATGCCGGTCGGGATGGATTCCGCTCCACGCGGGGATCATGTGCTCGGGCGACAGCAGCGTCACCATGTGCGACGGCTGGTATCTCCGGATGGAGAAATCGATGGCAGAAAGCGGCGTGACGAGAATCATTGCGGCGGAATACTCCCCAACCGTGAGTAGCCGAAACGGATGGCGGAATGAAGGCTGCGCTATTTGCTGAGGCGGCGAAATCGTTCGAGGTAGCGCGCCTGGGCTTCGTCCGTCGGCAGCGGGATGAGCTTCGGCCGCTTGAGGCCTGCAGGCGGCGTGCCGAAAAAACGCCGCGCCTCGTCAGGATCGAAACCGGCAAGCTGGGTTGCCTCCCAATAGGCGGAAATCCGGTCTGCCTTTTTGAGAAGTGCGACCAGGTCTTTTGGCGGGCGCGCCGGCAGTCCGAAGCGAAGATGGATTGCACCGAGCAACCGCAATTCCAGGTCCTTGTAGTCGATGCCGACCGCCGCCTTGAACGGGCTGATCAGATCGCCGATCACATATTCCGGCGCATCGTGCAGCAGCGCCATCAACCGGGCATCGCGCGTGATGGAGGCGAGATCGGCGGTGATGCTTTCAACGAGAAGGCAATGCTGGGCTACGGAAAAGGCGTGATCGCCGATCGTCTGTCCGTTCCAGCGGGCCACGCGCGCCAGGCCATGCGCGATGTCCTCGATTTCGATGTCGAGCGGAGAGGGATCGAGCAGATCGAGCCGGCGGCCGCTCAGCATGCGCTGCCAGGCGCGGGCCTTGGTCCTGGTGTTGGCTGTCACGAAATTGCCTCACAAATCGTGCGCGATTTACCTAATTCGCAAGCGTTTCGCGAGGCTCTCTGCCGGAATTGGAGAACCTTGCTATAGTCGCGTTAACAACTGTGGCCTTGGCCACAAGGGCGTTTGGGGTGTGGGGTTATGGCCGTCAAGCCGCTTGTTGCGGATCGCTTGTGCGTGAGAACCGATCCGGCCCGGCTGCCGTTCGACACGACGGCCAATTTGCCTGAGGCGAACGGTCCGGTCGGCCAGGACCGGGCCATGCGGGCGCTGGCCTTCGGCGCACAGATGACCCAGGCCGGCTACAACATCTTTGTCACCGGTCCCCAGGGCAGCGGCCGCCGCAGCGCGATCGAGCGCGCGCTTGCCAGGACCGCCGCGACCATGACGACACCTCCGGATTGGTGCTACGTGCACAATTTCACGGCGTCGCATCGGCCGTGGCCTCTGAAATTTCCCGCCGGCAAGGGAGCGGCCTTCAAGGCCGCGATGCGCGATTTCGTCGACGGCCTTCGCGAGAGCATGACGAAGCTTTTCGAGAGCGACGAATATCGCAAGCGTCGGGGCGTTATCGAAGAAGAATTCCGGACGCAGGTCGATCGCACCCTGGACCAGCTCAGGCACACTGCCGAGGCCCAGGGTCTTGCGCTCGTTGAGCGCGACGGACAATTCGATTTCGCGCCGCAGCGCGACGGTCTTGCGATTTCCGACGCGGATTTCCGCCGCCTTCCGAAATCAGAACGCGACCGGCTTTCGACCCGTTCGCGCGATCTCCACGGCGATCTCGAAAAGGCCATGGATGCCGTTGAGCGGTTGCGGTCTGTCGCGCTTGACCGGGTCCATGCGCTTGATCGCGAACTGGGCGAGCGTCTCGTCCGCAATCTGCTGACGCCTTTGTCGCAGCGTTACGGCAGCAATGGCGAAGCGCATCGCTACATCGAGTCGCTGTTTCAGGATGTTGTCGCCCATCTGGACGCCCTGCAAAGCGACGTGCGCGGGCAGGACGAGGAACGCGAAGCACAGTTCCCGTTCCACCGCTATGAAGTGAATTTGCTGGTCGACAATTCCGGACTGAAGGGCGCGCCGGTCGTGCACCTTCCGCTGCCGTCGCTGTCCAGCCTGGTCGGCAAGGTCGAACACGTGCCGCTGCTGGTGACGGTGATCACCGATTTCATGTTCATTCGGCCCGGCTCCTTGCACAAGGCCAATGGCGGCTTCCTGTTGATCGATGCGCTCGACCTGCTGCAGCAGGACGTATCGTGGGAAACGTTGAAGCGCGCGTTGCGGGAGCGCGTGATCAAGATCCAGAACCTCGCGGAAATTCTGGACCGCAGCCAAACGGTCACCATTCAGCCGGAGCCCATCCCGCTGGATGCGAAGATCGTGCTGTTCGGCGAACCGTGGCTGTTCCATCGCCTGCGTGAACTCGATCCGGATTTTGCAGAGCTGTTCAAGGTCCAGGCGGACTTTGCGTCCACCGCGGACCGCAGCGATGAGAATTGCGGTTCGATGCTGAAGGTGCTTGCGGGCGTGGCGCGCACCGATGGACTGAAGCAGATGGATCGCTCTGGCGCGGCGCGTTTGTTGGATCATGCCGCCCGCATGGCCGGTGATGCGGAGAAGATCTCCGTGCGCACATCGCGCCTGGCCGATCTGCTGCGTGAATCCGACCACTTTGCTGCCCAGGGTGGCCGTTCGCTTGTTTCCGCAAATGACGTGTCGGCAGCGATTGCGGCGCGCGAGGACCGGTCGGGCCGCCTCAAGGCCCTTGAGCAGGAACTGATCAAGCGCCGCATCATCCTGATCGATACCGAAGGCGCGAGGCCGGGGCAGGTCAACGGCCTGACTGTGCTGACCGCAGGCGGCTTCTCGTTCGGGATGCCGGCGCGGATTACGGCGCGGGTGCGACCCGGCCGTGGGCACGGCCATGGCGACGTCCTCGATATCGAGCGCCAGGCCGACTACGGCGGTCCGTCCCATACCAAGGGCGTGCAAATCATCACAGGCTATCTCAATGGACAATATGCGGGGAGACGGCCGTTGTCGTTGTCGGCCAGTCTCGCCTTCGAACAATCCTACGGTCCCATTGATGGCGACAGCGCATCCGCTGCCGAATTGCTGGCGCTGCTTTCGGCAATTGCCGAGGTGCCGCTGCGGCAAGGAATTGCCGTCACGGGTTCCATCAACCAGCACGGCATCATCCAGCCGGTGGGCGGTGTGAACGAGAAGATCGAAGGATTTTTCGACGTCTGCGCAACGCGCGGCTTCGCCAAAGGAAATGGCGTGATCATTCCCAAAGCCAATGTCGTCAATCTGATGCTGCGGGATGATGTCGTTGCGGCCGCTCGCAACGGAAAGTTCGCGGTCTACGCCGTCGAGACGATCGACGAGGCGATCGAAATCCTTTCCGGTCTGAGGGCGGGATCGCGGCGTTCCGGTGGGAATTTCCCGCGTGGCAGTTTCAACCGCCGCGTTGCCGATCAACTCACGTACTTCGCCCGACCGAGACTTCTGCGTCCGATCCGCCTGGACGGCTGGTGGCCGTTCTAGGCCGTCAGAAAAACCAGAACCGCAGGCACACGAGGATCAGGACGGCCGCGAGCGCAACGCGGACCGCGGTATCGGACGCGCGCGCCGACACCATGCTCATCACGATGATCGCGGGGATCGATCCCGCCAACAGGGACGACAGGATGTGCAGATTGATCGATCCCAGGACGGAATGCCCAAGTCCGGCCACCAAGGTCAGCGGCACAGCATGGGCGATGTCCGAACCGACGATGCGGCGCGACTCCAGCTTCGGATAGAGCATCACCAGCGCCGTCACGCCGATGGCGCCAGCCCCGACAGAGGACAGCGTCACCAGCACGCCGAGCAGGACACCCGTCATCACGGTTAGCCGGAAGACGGTCTTCGCCGGAATTTCGCCGACATGGGCGTCGTACCAGCGCAGCAGGGGCTTGCGGAACAAGAGCGACGCAGCCGTAAACAGCAGCGCCACACCCAGAACACGCGTGATCAGGGTCTTCGTGGTCGCGCTGTCGATCTTGAGCCAATAGAGGAGGGCGATGGTCAGGGCCGTTGCCGGAATGCTGCCGAGCGCGAGACGACCGACAATCCGCCAGTCGATGGTCCTGTTGTAGCCGTGAACAAGCGAGCCGCCGGTTTTCGTAACTGACGCATAGATCAGGTCGGTGCCGACTGCCGTCGCGGGATTGACGTGGAACAGCAGGATCAGCAGCGGTGTCATCAGCGAGCCGCCACCGACGCCCGTCATGCCGACGAGCCCGCCGACCAGAACGCCGGAAAGCACATAAAGAGGATCGAGCGTTTGCAGGAAGGCCCACATGGAAAATCTCTGATTGCGTGAATGGGACTACGCGGCGGCAGACGGCAATCGGATTCTCATGAAAGCTGCCCCTTGCGATGCCAGAACAGGCGAAAGCAACGCTAGCACGGGGGTTTCGTCTCTCCAATGCCTTCAAGTTCGGGCTAATTGAGCTTCCGCACGACGACACTGCCCGCCGTATAGCCGGCACCGAATGAGCAGAGGTGACCCAGATCGCCCTTCTTGAGATCGCGGCTGAACTGATGGAAGGCAATGATCGAGCCGGCGGAACTTGTGTTGCCGTATTCTTCGAGCACGTTCGGCGCCTGGCCGGGCGCCGGATCATGGCCGAGCACCTTGCGCGCGATCAGGTCGTTCATGTTGATGTTGGCCTGATGCAGCCACAGACGCTTGAGTTGGGACGGTGCGATATTCAATTCGGCGAGGTGGCCCAGCATGAAGTCCGCCACCATCGGCACGACCTCCTTGAACACCTTGCGGCCCTTCTGCGTGATGAGTTTGTCCGGCGCGCCTATCGTTTCCGGCGTGAACCGGTTCATCGGGCCGAAATTGTTGCGGATGTTATTCGAGAATTCCGATTTCAACTTCGTTCCGACAATCTCCCACGCATTGTCGCCGTCGGCGTGCTGGGCGCGCTCGACGACACATGCCGTGGCCGCATCGCCAAAGATGAAATGGGTTTCGCGATCGCGCAGATTGAGGTGACTCGTGCAGATTTCCGGATTGATGCACAGTACGGCGGCCGCCTGGCCCTGGCAGATCAGTCCGGCCGCGGTCTGGATTCCGAACGTGGCCGACGAGCATCCGGCCAGCATGTCGAACCCGAAGCCCTCGATGCCGAGCTGGTTCTGAACCTCGATGGCGATTTGCGGATAGGGCCGCTGCATGATCGACGCGGCCACCACCACGCCATCGATGTCTTTCGGCGTGCGGTGGGCGGCTTCCAGCGCCTGCCGCGCAGCCGCCACGGCAAGCTCGGCCGAAAGCGAAACCTCTTCGTTCGTGCGCTCGGGAAGCCGCGGGCACATGGTGCGCGCATCAAGCATTCCATCGCGAGTCACCACATGACGGCGGCGGATGCCGGACGCCTTCACGATGAATTCGTCGCTTGATTTCAGGATAGCGTGCGCGGTCCCGGCGGCAATCTGGTCGGCAAGGTCGGCATTGTGGTGCCGGGCATATTCGTTATACGCCTCCACCAGTTCCGCATTGCTGATCGTGTCAGGCGGCACGTATAGCCCTGTGCCGCTGATCGCAATTCTGACCACGAAACGCCCTTCACTAGCCCGAAACGTCTAGGCTGACGGACAAGACCAGCAAAGGCAAGGGAAAGCGTGCCGCATTGTTCGCCTACGGACTGATCAAAAGTCACCTTTGGTAAAGAACGATGTTGGCGCCGATAGGCCTGTTGCCGTATGGGAAAATCCATGTCGGATTTGGCAATCGTGCTTTTTTCTGGCGGGCAGGATTCGACCGCCTGCCTCGCCTGGGCGCTCTCGCGTTTTGCGCGAGTGGAAACTGTGGGCTTCGTGTATGGCCAGCGCCACATCGCGGAGATGGAAGCGCGGCCCCAGATTCTCGAGGCCATGCGCAATCGATTTCCGCAATGGAAGGCCAAACTCGGCGATGATCATGTGCTTTCGCTCGATGTCCTGAAACAGATCGGCGGGAGCGCGCTCACTGATAATCTGAAGATCGAGATCGGACAGCGCGGATTGCCCAACACGTTTGTTCCGGGCCGCAACGTGCTGTTTCTCACGGCGGCAGCCGCCTTGGCCTATCGGCGCGGCAGCCGCGATCTCGTCGCCGGCATGTGCGAGACGGACTATTCCGGATATCCCGACTGCCGCGACGCAACGATCAGAGCGACCGCGGAGGCGATCAGCCTTGGCATGGATACGCGCTTCACGATCCACACGCCGCTCATGTTTATCGACAAGGCGGCGACCTGGACCATGGCGGAAGAACTCGGCGGACGGGAGCTGGTCGATCTGATCGTCGAAGAAACAGTCACCTGCTATCTCGGCGACCGGACGCGACGGCATGCCTGGGGTTATGGGTGCGGGCGGTGCCCGGCGTGCAATTTGCGCGCACGCGGTTACGAAAAATACGTGAGTTCGCGATGAGCTACCAGGTCAAGGAAATCTACTACACGCTGCAAGGCGAGGGCGCACAAACCGGTCGCGCCGCGGTGTTCCTGCGCTTTGCCGGGTGCAATCTGTGGACGGGGCAGGAGAAGGATCGTGCTCGCGCGGTCTGCAAATTCTGCGACACGGACTTTGTCGGAACAAACGGTCCTGGCGGCGGCAGCTTTCGTGATGCCGGTGCGCTTGCCGATGCCGTGGCATCGCGCTGGCCGCGCGATGCGAAGGGCAAGCCGTACGTCGTGTGTACCGGCGGCGAGCCGCTGCTGCAGCTCGATGAACCGGCAATCGAATCGCTGCACAGCCGTGGCTTCGAGGTTGGGATCGAGAGCAATGGAACGCTGGAAGCCCCGCAAGGCATCGACTGGATTTGCGTCAGCCCCAAGGCGAATGCCGAACTCAGGCTCACGCGCGGCAATGAGCTGAAGCTCGTCTATCCGCAAGCCGATGCGCCGCCCGAGCGCTTCACGCATCTCGCTTTCGATAACTTTTTTCTTCAGCCGATGGATTCGCCGGAGCGCGATGCCAACACCCGCGCGGCCGTCGAATATTGCCGTGCGCATCCGCAATGGCGGTTGAGCCTTCAGACTCACAAGCTGCTCGGTATTCCGTAGTCAGAATCGCGTGATGAGCGAGTCGAGATCGGGCCGCGCGCGCTCCTCAAGTGGAACGGCCGCCTTGCCGATGTAGATATAGCCCGCGATGCGCTCGCCTTGTTGCAAACCCAATCCGGACAGGACGTTCGGATCGTACGCGCCCCACTCGGTAATCCAGTTTGCGACATATCCGAGGGCATGCGCCGCGATCACCATGGCCATGCAGGATGCGCCGGCCGACATCGTCTGTTCCCATTCCGGAATGGGTATGCCTTCGCGGACGCGGCTGACCACGCCGATCACCACAGGCGCGCGCAGGAAGCGGTTGCACTCCAGAGCAATCCGCTCGGAACTCACCTCGGGATCGGACTTGCGCACGGACTCTGCGAGCAGCTCGCCCATCCGCGTGCGGCCTTCGCCTTCGAAGAGGATGAATCGCCAGGGCGCCAGCTTTCCATGATCCGGAACGCGGGCGCCCGCCGACAGAATTCTCCGCAGCTCCGCGGGCGACGGCCCTGGCCCCGTCATGGATTTTGCCGATCCGGATCGTCGCGAAAGGAGAAGATCGAGCGCGTCAGGCGCGGGTTTGTTGAAGGTCTGGTTGGTCATGAAGGGCCTGGAATACCACCTATGCGTTGTTTGTCGGGGCGCGATGCCCATGTCTTTAGGCCGAGAAGGCCGGGATCAAGAGCCCTGCAAGGCGGCGTTAAGATAGGGTTCTTTTGCCGGGTGCCAATTGTCGCCGCCATATTGTAGATTGAATGGGAAAGAGAGCGCCATGGCCGTCGTCGCCGAGAAGTTTGATTTCTGCGATCCCGTCTGGACCGCCTTGCGCGCCCAGGCGGAGGAGCTCACGCATAGCGAGCCTTCGCTCGCGAGCTTCGTACACGCTACCGTGTTGAAGCACGATCGTCTCGAGGACGCGCTGTCGTACCATCTTGCCAGCAAGCTCGGCACCGACGAGTTGAGCCCCATGCTTGCGCGTGAAATCTTCCAGGAGGCGCTCGTCGCCGATCCGCAAATCGGTGAAGCCGTCCGCGCCGACCTGTCGGCGATCTTCGAGCGCGATCCCGCCTGTCATTCCTATGTGCAGGCCTTCCTGTTCTTCAAGGGCTTTCATGCCTTGCAGTGCTATCGCATCGCGCACTGGATGTGGAATGCCGACCGCGACTGGCTCGCGTACTTCGTACAGAACCGGGTGTCGGAACTGTTCGCCGTGGACATTCATCCCGCCGCGCAGATCGGCCGCGGAATCTTCTTCGATCATGCGACGGGCATCGTGATCGGTGAGACAGCCGTGGTCGAAGATGACGTTTCGATGCTGCATGGCGTAACGCTGGGCGGCACGGGCAAGGAAAAGGGCGACCGTCATCCGAAGATCCGTCGCGGCGTGATGCTGTCGGTCGGCGCCAAGGTTCTCGGCAACATCGAAGTTGGCGAATTCTCCCGCGTGGGCGCCGGAAGCGTCGTGTTGAAGGACGTGCCGCCGCACACGACGGTTGCCGGGGTTCCGGCCAAGGTGATCGGACAGGCGGGCTCGGAGCGCCCGTCGCAAGAAATGAATCAATCGCTGGAATGCCCCGATTTCCAGATTTGATTGGACTGCCGGGCCGCCGCATCCGCCTTGACCGGATCGTTCCCGCGTGCCAGTTCACGTGCCTCAACGGAGGGTTTGAACCGTGACACGCAGCGAAATCTGGCGGCTGGAAAAATACCTCCGCAATCTGTTCCGCCTCGACACGATCACGATCGAGGAACGCACAAATCAGGCGGATTCCGTCGAGGTGCACGTTGCCGGCGAATTCATCGGCATCATCTTCCGCGATGAGGAAGACGGCGACATTTCCTACGCCTTCCAGATGGCAATCCTCGAGATGGATCTTCCGCCGGCGCCGGCCTCGCGCGCCTGACGCATTCGCCTACTTGTGCGTGAAGCCGTGCACGAGGTTCTCGACGCCATTGGCGATTTCGTCCCAGCGAGAAAGCTGCGTGCGCTTGAAGCGATAGCTCAGCGACAGATGATGCGGCAGCCGCACGTCACGCAGGCAGCTCGGACTGGGAACCGCGGGCGACGGCCGGTCGCAACGCAGCACCACCATCCGGCGTCCAAGATGGCCGACGAACAGGTCTTCGCCGCGATAGCCGGAATCCTCACGGAATGTGTATTGGGTCAGCGCGAAGGGACCAGGTTTGCCCTTGGGATCGGTCACGTAACCCAGATAGATGCGCTCGAACCGCTCGGCTTCGCCCAGGTGGAACTTGTCCTCGCCAATGAGCATGTACACCACGGGCGAATCCGCGGCGTTGCCGGTGAAGGTCTTTCCCTCCCAGTCGCTGTAGCCGTGCAGGTCGGGCAAAGCCGCGTAGAGCGCGACTTCCTTCAGCGTGCCGCCCTGCCTGGCGCTTCGGAATACGAGATAGTTGGCCGGAATGGTGAAGGTCGTGCTGCCGACGGTCAGTGTGACGGGGTCGGCGCGCGAGGTTGGCGCAGGATGTTCTTCGATGAAGGAGGTGGGCGCCGGGGCCAGGTAGAACAACAGGAAGAGCGCGGACAGCGCCGCCGTCACCACGAACACGCCAAGAGGGATCAGCCAACCTGACCGGCCTTTGACCCCACCATCATATCCGTCCGTGGTCATTCCCCAGCGCCTGCGACTCGCGTGTTCAGCTTATCCAGAATTTTTGCGGCAGTTTGCGGGCGACAGGCCCGATCCAACGCCTTTGTGATCATTGGCCGAAAGTCGCACAGCAAAGCCTCATAGCTTGTGCCATGCTTGGTTTAGTCCCAAAAGGGGACAAATCTTAGCTGTCAGCCGCGGTTTCATCCGGCATACCCGGTGCATTTGACGGCAAAAGAGGGGATTTCGTGGTCATGCTGCACGATATGGTTGTCATCCTGTTTGCCATGACGGCAGGCTTCACCGCCTCCGGCATCGTGGCCAATCTCTACAGACTCGTTGTCGGAAGCCGCAAGGACAGCCTCAGCCGCGCGATCTATTACGCCACGATGGTCTTCGCCGGACCGAACGTGCTTTATGAGAATGCCGCCAAGGCACGACGGGAAAAGAGTTGCTCGCGGTCCGCGTTTTGGCTGGCCGCTGCGATCGCAGGCTACTGGAGCCTGGCTCTCGGTCTGTTCGTCCTGGAAGCAGCCCTCGCGCTCTGACCTCTACAATGCCGTCAGCATGCTGGCCACCAGTGGATGTCGCACGATGTCTGCGTCGCCCAGCCGGATGACGGAAATTTCCGGGACGGTCTCCAGGCGGGTCGCGACATCGCCGAGCCCCGACATGCCGGGCAGGAGGTCGGTCTGGTCCGGATCGCCGGTCAGGATCATGGTCGAGCGCCAGCCGAGACGTGTCAGCAGCATCTTGATCTGCGTGTAGGTGCAGTTCTGCGCCTCATCGATCACCACAAAGCAGTCGTTGAGCGTACGCCCGCGCATATACGCCACAGGCGCGATCTCGATGGCGCCGTCGGCCAGCAGCGACTTCAGCCGTTTGGTCCCGAGCCGCTCGGTGAGCGCATCGTAGAGCGGGCGCAGATAGGGCGCGAGTTTCTCGGTCAGGTCGCCGGGCAGGAACCCAAGACTTTCACCGGCTTCCACCGCCGGCCGCGAAAGAACGATCCGCGAGCACCGGTTCTGCTCCAGAGCCTCGACGGCCTTGGCGATGGCGATGTAGGTCTTGCCGGTGCCGGCGGGACCGAGCGCGACCACCACCGAGTGCTGCTCGATGCAATCGATCAGCCGCTGCTGGAGCGGGCTCATCGCCCGGATGTTTTTTACGTATTTGCGGTCTCGAAGGTCTTCGTCGCGCGGACTCCAGCCGGGAGACGAGAAGAGAGGACGGACATTGTCTGTGTCGGACTCATAGTACTCGCGCGCTTTATGGCGCGTGGAACGCTTGGCCATTGGTGCTCCTGGTCAAGGATGATTTTGGCTGTTGTTGGCGTGCAGGGGAGCGAAGTTCCGCGTTGATGCGGAATGTAGAACCGGCCCCCGTCGGTTACGCTCAAAAGCCGCAAACCCGGCTACTCCCCGAGCGACTCAGTTGACGTGATCAAAGCGTAGTGCGTTTTTTGCGGGCCGTCTTGTCTCATCCGACTCGGTTTGAAGGAGTTTTTATGACCGCCTATTCGCTCGAAGGTGCCGGTCCGGAGTTTCCGGAAAGCGGCGACTACTGGATCGCGCCGAGTGCTGCCGTGATCGGGCGCGTCAGGCTCTTGCGGAATGCCAGCGTCTGGTTCGGCGCTGTGCTGCGCGGCGACAATGACTGGATCACGGTCGGCGAGAACTCCAACGTGCAGGACAATTCGGTCATCCATACTGATCCGGGTCAGCCGACCACGATCGGCGCCAACGTCACGGTCGGGCACAAGGTGATTCTGCATTCGACGACCATCGCGGACAATTCGCTCATCGGCATGGGCTCGACATTGCTCAACAGGTCGAAGATCGGCTCGAACTGCATCATCGGCGCAAACACCCTGATCCCGGAGGGCAAGGAAATTCCGGACGGTTCGCTTGTAGTGGGCGCGCCGGGCCGCGTCGTGCGTTCCCTCAAGCAGCACGAGATTGCGATGCTCAAAATCTCGGCAGATATCTATGTGAAGAACTACCAGCGCTTCCGCGCTTCGCTGAAGGCCTTCACCTAGCCGAAGGTGTGCGCCAATGCCGGAGAAACCTTGCTCCACACGCGGCGGACGCGCACTTCCTGCTCCGGGCTGTAATTGAACCACGCGATCTTGTCGTGGGTGGCATCGATCACGAACAGCAGATCGAGCTTGCCGAGCTTCTGCACGAGCAGATTGCGTACCACGGTGATCGACAGTTCCGTCGAAAGCACCCAGGTCTGCGGCGTGATCGCATAGGCTGGCCCGAGGCTCAGGATCTCTTCTTCCAGGCCGGAGATTGATCGCGACTTCATATCTGCCACGATGACGTAGTGCGAGGGTTCCTCGGAGGCTGTCTCTGTCTCGGTCCTGCCGAAGGTCGGAACGCCCAGTTGCGATACAGGGGATTGTGGCTCTTCCACCGTGGCGGCCGGTACAGCCTGCGGCGCGGGTTCCGGTGCCGGCTGGGCCGCAAAGAACGGCGCCAGATCCGGGTCCTGCGCCGCCGGCCCGAAGGGGCCGCCGTCGCGCGCGATCAGCGAATGGGGGACAAGGCGGCCTTCATTGGCGAAGCCTTCCATCTGGGCAGCCGTAAACGGGCCGTAGGTGCGGCCGCCGACGCTTACGATCCAGTTTTGAGGCATCAGACGAGGATCCGGCTCAGTCCATTCCTGTCCCAAGTTAGATTCAAATGGTTACCCAACGTTTGAATTTGGGATATCCCGGCCTTTCCTGCGCGAAATTAATGCGGTTTCACGCTGCAGCGCTTGGCGGGGGTTAAGATATCGGTAATCTCCCGCTCCCACCTCGTGCCCAGAAAGCCCCCATGAACGCTCTGTCGAAGGCCGCAATCCTCCTGCTCGTCGTGCTCACCGCTGCTGCTTGCCAGAAGGGCAGTGCCGCAGGCGCACCGAAGCCTGCATCTCATGCGGCCGCTGTGTCGCCCGGTCCAATTCCGCTCGGCATGCTGCCGCGGACGGTCGTTCCGCAGCATTACCGGCTCGCCTTCATCATCGATCCGACAAAAGACCGGTTCTCCGGCCACACGGAGATCGACGTCCAGGTCAGCAAGCCGGTGGGCGCGTTCTACATGCACGGCCTCGACCTGCGTGTCGGCAAGCTTGTGGCGCGGACTGCGGCCGGAAAATCGATCGCCGGAACCTACAAGCAGGTGGACGATTCCGGCGTGGCGCTGGTGACCTTCGCGAGCCCGCTGCCGGCCGGCGGGGCGATGCTGGTGTTCGACTATGATGCGCCGTTCGGCCAGTCGCTCGCTGGACTCTACAAGGTGGTCGATGCGGGCGACGCCTATGCCTTCACGCAGTTCGAGGACATCGATGCGCGACGGGCCTATCCCTCCTTCGACGAGCCGGGCTTCAAGACGCCGTTCGACATCAGCATTACGGCGCCTGCGGGCGACAAGGTGATCGCCAACACGCCGGAAACCTCCGTTTCGCCGGTATTCAATAATGGAATGCAGAAGCACGTCTTCCTGCGGACCATGCCGCTGCCGACCTA
>DATIYG010000289.1:0-3561 GCA_035517755.1 Rhizomicrobium sp.
AGATCGAGCACCGCCGCGATCTCGCGGATCGGGCGATCATCCGGCACGGCGTCAGCAAGGCAGAACGAATAGAAAAGTTGTCCTTGATCCTGGTTGAGCCGCCCCATCATTGCGCGTCTCCGCAGAAAATCGTCCTGCAGACACGGAATCACCGCTCGACCCAGACCTCAACCGACTTCTGCAACAAAATCTGCCCATCTCGGACGAACCGCTCGGCGTGCCCAATGTCAGAAATCGGCCCGAAAGCCGAAGTAGCCGACCACGCTTTATTGGGTTTTGATGGGGTGGATGCCCCCTCCCGACGGATCAAGTGTGCCACGCTGGTGATGTTGCATAACCAGCCACAGAGGAGAAGGCATCCATGGAGAAAGCTACGATCATTGGCATCGACTTAGCAAAGCGCGTCTTCCAAATACATGCGGCGTCGAAAGCCGGCCGGCCAGTATTGCGCAAGAAGGTGTCGCGGGCACAGTTGCTCGGCTTTCTGGCGAAGCAGCCGCCCACTATCGTGGCAATGGAAGCGTGCGCGACGGCGCACCAGTGGGGACGGGCAATCAGCAGTCTCGGGCACGATGTGCGGCTCGTTCCACCGATTTACGTTAAGCCGTTCGTCCGTCGGCAGAAGAACGACGCCGCTGACGCCGAGGCGATCGCTGAGGCGGCCTCAAGGCCAACGATGCGCTTTGTGGCGTTGAAGACGGAAGAGCAGCAAGCGCGATCGATGATTTTTCGGACGCGCGACCTGCTGGTTCGGCAGCGAACCCAGCTGGTCAACGCGCTACGCGGCCATCTGGCGGAGCATGGGATTGTCGCCGCCCAGGGGCTTGCCAAGGTGAAAGTGCTGGCGACTGCGCTGCGAGACACGGGCTCACTACATCCGCTGGTGGGCGAGTTGGGCCAGCGATACCTCGATCACATCGCCCGCCTTGATGTCGAGATCGCGGAGTTCGACAAGAGATTGCGGCGGCACTCCAAGGACGATGAGACGGCGAAGCGTCTTCAGAGCATGCCGGGGATGGGGCCGATCACCGCCGCGGCAATCGAGGCCTTTGCGCCGCCGATGGCAACCTTCAAGCAAGGCCGCCACTTTGCTGCCTGGCTTGGTCTCGTCCCTCGGCAACACACGACTGGCGGCAAGCCGAGGCTGGGACGTACGTCAAAGATGGGGCAGCGGGACATCCGCCGGCTCCTGATCATCGGCGCTATGACCGTCGTCAGATGGGCAGTTCGCAAGGGCGCGGCCACGGGGTCGTGGCTGGCGCGGATGCTGGCCAAGAAGCCGCGCCTGGTGGTGGCCATTGCGCTGGCCAACAAGATGGCCCGTTCGGTCTGGGCGATGCTCAGCAAGGGCGAAGAATATCGAGGATCAGCGCTGGCGCCGGCCTGATCGGCAGGTGCTTATGCTGGTACGTCGGCGATGAGGAGGTCGAGGAACGGTAAGGGCAAACTGATCGGACAGGTCGAGGCCAGGAAAAGCAATTAGGGTCAACGAGCTTCGCGCTCGCGGTTTTGATCTGCACCTGGTCTGCGTATCTCCATACCGGCCCGCGGCATGTGACAAAGCCGCAGTTAGAGGCCTAACACATGACTGCACCCGATCATCGCCGTCACCGTCAAAAGAGCTCTTGCATCGACGGGGGCATCCACACATGACCCTAGCAACGATGTCGCTCGCGCCCACCGCCGCCAGTGCCTCGACCACGTGTCGGCCGATCAATCCCGTGCCGCCCAGAACGGCTACCTTGCCCACAGGAGCCTCAAACGGTCGCGGCGAAACGGTCGAGCTCGTCGATGGCGCACATGACATGGTAGAGCGTGCTGGCCGGCATGAAGTCGGTCGCCCACTGGCCGCGTTGATCTAGCCTGTCGATCCAGCCGCCCGGCGGTTCCTTGGTGAGGAACCGTTCCAGCAGGATGTTCGCCAGAGCCACCACGCGATCCGCCGCGCCGGCGCGTCCGGCGGCAGCCTCGACAATGTTGGCCTTGATGGCCTCCGTCACCGGCCAGGTGCGATGCGACGGCAATTGATGCGTCCCGTCGATCAGCACTTCATCCACGATCAGGCCGTCCTTGTCATAGCCGTGCGTGTTGGCGTGGCCGTAGAGCCGCTCGACATAGGTCCCCACCGGGCGGCCGCTCTCGCGCTCGAACCAGCGCAGCAGCCACACCCATTCGTAGTGATGGCCGGGCTCGACGATCCGGCCAGCGGCGCCGGCGTCGGGCTCCAGTTGGTCGTCGAAGTATTCCCCGAGGACGCCCGGACCGGACAGGTAGAAGCGGGAAGCGAACAGGTCGAACATCGCCTCAGCGCGGTCAAGATACTTGCGGTCCTGCGAACTCGACCACAGCGTGAGCAGGCCCTCGAAGAGATGCATGTGCGGGTTCTGACGCCGCGGCCCCTCGCCCGCCGGATCGCCTTCGAGATATCCGCCGCCGCGTGGCGCGCGCAGCCCCGAGTCAAGATAGGCCAGCGTGTCGTCGGCGACCCTGAGCGCCGAGCGGTCGCCCGTCGCCAGCAGGTAGGAACCGGCGGCCAGCAGGACAAAGGCGATCGCGTAAAAATCCCGGCGCGCATCGGCGACCGCGCCATCGCGACGGACCGAAAATACCCAGCCGTCGCGCCCGTCCCGGCGATGGAAATCGCGGACCATCGAAGCGAACGCCTGCTCCGTCAGCTTCCTCGCATCGGCGTGCCAGCCGCGACGGGCGGCCAGCCCGTAAGAGTAGACCTGGCGGCCCTGGACCAGGAGGCGGACCGGAACATCCAGAATGGGTGTGCCCTGCATCGTCAGGCGCTCGTGGAAGCGTCCGTGCTCGCGGTCAAAGCCCGCCGTGGCCCACAGTGGCAGCGCCTGGTCGGTCGCCCACCGTCGCAGCCGGCTGGCGGCGTTGCGAAGCGCTTCAGCGGTCAAGGTGAACGGCCGACAGAAGCTGCACCGTGCGCTCGCGCGGCATCGCGACCACATTGGCGGACAACGGCGCACTCCCTGCCAGCCGCTCCAGGCCGCCGGTCACCCCCGAAAACGCCATGATGTCGTAGCTGAACTCGTCGCGCAGGGTGGAAAGCAGCTCCTCGCCGCTGGTTGCCTGCGCGCGCAGGGCGTTGTCGTTGATCTCCAGCAGGATGATCGGGCGCATGGTCGAAAGCACGTGGCGGGCGCCCAGGATCACGCTGGCTTCGGCCCCTTCCACGTCGATCTTGATGAAATCGATACGGCTCAACCCGAGGGCGGCCTCCAGCTTGTCCAGCGTCTCGACGTCGACGCGCTGCAAACGGTCTGCAAGCACGCCATCGTGCGCAAACTTGCCGAGCGTATTGTGTCCCGAGTGCACCCCTTGGGCGAGGCGCAGGTCGGCCACGCCGCAGGCCGAGCCCAACGCGGCCGGCACCACGCTTACATTGTCCAGCCGGTTGCGGGCGATGTTGCGCTTGAGATTCACACGCTCGCGCGAACTGGGCTCAACGGCCACGACGCGACCCGTCGAGCCGACCCGGCGGGCGGCAAACAGGGTGTAGTAACCATCGTTCGCCCCGACATCGACGACCGTCATGCCGGGATC
>DATIYG010000290.1:0-2676 GCA_035517755.1 Rhizomicrobium sp.
GGCGGCCGATGGCGAGCGAGAGCTGCTCGTCGGGAACGACCACTTCGACGCGATGTGTGTCCTCGTCAAGCACGACCTTGGTCACTTCGGCCGGCGCCAGCGCGTTGACGATGAAGGTCGCCGGTTCGCCCGACCACGGGATGATGTCGATGCGCTCGCCCTGGAGCTCCTGCACCACGGCCTGCACGCGCACGCCGCGCATGCCGACGCAGGCGCCGACCGGATCGATCGAGGAGTCCTTCGAGATCACCGCGATCTTGGCGCGGCTGCCCGGATCGCGCGCCACCGCGCGAATCTCGATGATGCCGTCGTAGATTTCCGGCACTTCCTGGGCGAACAGGCGCACCATGAATTGCGGATGCGACCGCGACAGGAAAATCTGCGGCCCGCGCGCTTCGCGGCGCACGTCGTAGATATAGGCGCGGATGCGATCGCCGGTGCGAAAGGTTTCGCGCGGGATCATCTCGTCGCGGCGGACCACACCTTCGGCGCGGCCGAGATCGACCACCACCGAGCCGAACTCCACCCGCTTGACGATGCCATGCACGATCTCGCCGATGCGGTCCTTGTACTCCTCGTACTGGCGCTCGCGCTCGGCATCGCGCACCTTCTGCACGATCACCTGCTTGGCGGCCTGGGCAGCGATACGGCTGAAGTCCACCGGCGGAAGCGTCTCGGCGATGATATCGCCGACCTGCGCCGCCGGATTGCGGGCGCGCGCATCCTCGAGGCTGATCTCGATCTTGTCGTTCTCGACCAGCTCGACTACGTGCAGATAGCGCGACACATGCGTCTCGCCTGTCTTCGGGTCGATGTCGACGCGGATTTCGTTCTCGCTGCCGTAGCGCGCTTTCGCGGCGCGCTGCATCGCCTCTTCCATCGCACCCAGCACGACGCCCTTGTCGATCGACTTGTCGCGTGCGACAGCGTCCGCAATCTGCAAGAGTTCGAGCCTGTTGGCGGCAACTCCAGTGGCCATTTGTAGTCTCCTAGTCCTCTAGTTCGTGGGGGCGCCTTTCCGCGCCTTCAAATCTTCGGCAATCAGTTTGTCCGTCAGCACGAGCTTTGCGTCCGCGATGCTGCGAAACGGAAATCGGTGGGTCTCATGATCGGACTCGATCAGCACATCGTTGCCGTCCAGCCCGTGCAATACGCCTTTGAACCGCTTGCGGCCGGTTGGATCCGGCGCATGCAGCTCGAGCTTGGCTTCGTGACCCGCCCAGCGCGAAAAATCCGCGATGCGCGTCAGCGGCCGGTCAATGCCGGGCGACGACACTTCGAGCAGATATTCGCCTTCGATCGGATCTTCCTGATCAAGAAAATCTGACAGCGCGCGCGACAGTCTCGCGCAATCGTCCACGTTCATCGTGCCGTCGGGACGTTCGGCCATGATCTGCAACGTCTTCGTCTTGCCGCCCATCAGCCGCAAGCGCACCAGCCGGTAACCGGCCGCTTCCACGGCTGGTTCGATAATCGGCTCCAATTGCGACATGGCCGTGAGAATGACGCGCAACTCCAAAAGCAAAGCCTCTTTCCCGCGGCGGTCTTGCGACCGCCACACAACAACAGCGTGTTGTATGGGAATGGGGGCGATATAGGCGCGCGGGCCCCTAAAAGCAAGGTCAGCGGTCGTGAAATTTCCCCGTCTGGACCCAGGGAATCGTTCGAATTTGCACTATTTCCGGTCGCGGCAGCCGAGGATCAGGCCACGGTGCGGGCGCAGGGCGAGGTCGACGCGTGATAGTCCGGGCCCCAGCGGCGGAACGAGCGCGAGTCGATGTGGAAGCGCACGCCGTCGTAGAAGCCGAGCCCGATGTGATAGGCCGCGCCGGTGCGCGCGTGGATGGCGCACACACTTGCGATCAGCTTGCTGCGATCGATACTGCGGGTGGGTGAAAGATCGAGCGCGTAGAACTGCGCGTGCGCACTGTGCGCAGCGCCGCCCGTACAGCGGTTGAACGCCGGTTCGCGGTAGCCTGAGTCGACCTGCACCGGCCCGATCGCCGGAACGATCTCGTCGCGGATGTAGCGCAAGGTGCCGACGATGTGCGGCCAGTAGGCGCGATCGGCGATCGAATACGGTCCGTCCATGTGGCACTCGGACCAGGTGTCGTCGTTGAGCAGGATCTGGTTTGCCGGCAGCACGTTCGCCACGCCCTGTTGGGCAAGGAACGCCTCGAACTCCTGAACTTGCGCGCGGCGGCCGGGGACTTTGTCCTGCCAGCTCTCGAACGAATCCGCCGCAGGCCCCGGGTTTGGTGCGTAGCCCACCGCACTCGCACCGGTTACGCCAAGCACCGGCAGCGACAGGGCAAGCGCAAGCGCTGCCCAGAGACGATTCATCATGTTCGCGACTTCCCAGCCTTGAGGCCCGCCGCCTTCCCGCAGCAGACCGATACGGACGTTTCCGTCCAGCCTTCGACACACGATTTTTAAGCGGGGAGGCCGTTACCTGGAAGTTAACGCCTTCGATTCAATTGTCGCGGGCTGCGCGCGAGAATTTCAGAAACACCGGCTTTCCGTGCAGTTCCTTCGCTTCGTAACGGGTTTGCGGCCAATCGTCCGGACGGGTTTGCCAATCGGCCGCACGCGTTGCGTTCCACTCAAATGATGGATGCGCCATGATGCGTTCGAGCGTCCATTCCACATATCCCGCATCGTCGGATGCGAAGCGCA
>DATIYG010000291.1:0-9630 GCA_035517755.1 Rhizomicrobium sp.
GCCGATCAGGCCGATGGCGAAATCCGAAAAATGCGCCAGGTGCGCGCGCACAGGCAGCAAGGTCCCCGTCAGGCCGTTGCCTGCGAGGAAGATCAGGGTCGAAAGCAGGATCGCGCCGACGGACAGGATCTGGGACATGAAGTACGCTCGCCAGTCATCCAGCTAACGCGCGATTGTGGCGATATTCAGAAATCGGAAGCCAGAATTCAGAAATCGGAAGGGACACTCACAGTCGGCGTCCGATTTCCGGCTTCTGATTCCCGATTTCCGCCTTAATGGAACACGTAGCGGGCGATCAGGTAGCCGGCGACAACGATCACCAGGAACACGACGAGGACAACCTCGAGGTATTTCTCGATCGCCAGCTTCACCGGCTCGCCGAAGAAATAGATGAGGCCGGCGACAAGTCCGAATCGGACGCTGCGCGTGATGATCGACAGGATCAGGAACAGCCCAATGTTCATCCCGGCAAAGCCGGAGGCGATGGTCACGATCTTGTACGGGATCGGGGTGATGCCCTGCAGCACGATCAACGCGCCGTATTTGTTGTAGGCGGTGCGGAAGGCATCAATGTCGCCGCCCATGCCGTAGACCTGGATCAGCCACTGGCCGACGGAGTTATAAAGCATCGATCCAATGGCATAGCCGAGAATCCCCCCCGCCACCGACCACAAGGTGCACCACGCGGCGAAGACGAAAGCGCGTTCGCGCCGCTTCAGCGCCATCGGAATCATCACGAAGTCTGGCGGCATGGGGAAGAAGGAGCTTTCGGCGAATGCGATGGCCGCCATCACCGCCCAGGCGTGTGGACCTTCGGCATTGCGCATCACCCATGCGTAGAGATTGCGCAGCGGGTTCCACCGCTGCCGGACCTGAACTCCGTCTGTCATTCTTGTTCTCGGCGCTCCTCGCCGCCTACCTAGCAGCCACATGAACGTCCGTCCATCCTTGCCGGGTGTGGCCGCATTCACTAGTTTTTGCGCGGGGTTAAGAAACGGTACCGCCGATGGCGCGCCGCAAGGGCAGCAAGCAGAACAGGACCGGCGGACGCAAGGAAAACCGGCGGACGCGCACACCGGCAAAGGTCAAACGCCTGCGCGCAAAAGCCGCGAAGAAAGTTGCGCGGCCCGGCACAATCGTTTCGCCGCGCCCGCGCAAGACACTTTCGCGACGGCGCCTGCAGGGCCCGCGGCGTGCGCAGCGCGCGCGGCAGATCAAATCCAGTCCGTACGATCTCGATCTCGATCGCAACGCCGCCAACTACCAGCCGCTGACGCCGCTCACCTTCCTCGAGCGCGCCGCGAGCGTGTTTCCCGATCGCACCGCCATCCTTCACGGCCGGCAATCCTTCACCTATGAGACGTTTTACGCCCGCGCGCGGCAATTGGCCTCTGCGCTCGTACAGCGCGGCATCGGACGCGGCGACACGGTTTCCGTCATGCTGGCCAACACGCCGCCGATGCTGGAAGCCCATTACGGCGTTCCCATGGCCGGCGCGGTCCTGAACACGCTCAACACCCGCCTCGATGCCGCCGCATTGGCTTTCACGCTCGATCATGCCGAGACGAAGGTGCTGATCACCGACCGCGAATTCGCAGCAATCATCAAGGAGACGCTGCGGCTGGCCAAGGTGAAGCCGCTCGTCATCGACTACGACGACAGAGAATTTCCGCAGACCGGCGAACGCCTCGGCGAGATCGAATACGAAGATTTTCTGGCGAGCGGCGATCCGGATTTCGAATGGCGCTATCCGGACGACGAATGGGACGCCATCTCGCTCAACTACACGAGCGGCACGACGGGCAATCCCAAGGGCGTGGTGTTCCATCATCGCGGTGCTGCGCTGATGGGCTACGGCAACATCCTCGCCGCGAACATGGCACGTCATCCGGTGTATCTGTGGACCTTGCCGATGTTCCACTGCAACGGCTGGTGCTTTCCGTGGTCACTGTCGGTGGTGGCTGGCACGCATGTGTGCCTCAGATGGGTGCGGGCGAAGGCGATCTTCGACGCGCTCGCCGAGCACAAGGTCACCCATCTGTGCGGCGCGCCGATCGTGATGCAGGCGATCGTCAACGCCGCGGGCGATGAGCGCCGCGCACTGCCGCACAAGGTTGAGTTCATCACGGCCGCAGCACCGCCGCCGGAAGCCGTGCTGGCGGCGATGTCGGAAGCGGGTTTCAACGTCACCCATGTTTACGGCCTGACGGAAACCTACGGTCCCGCCACCGTGAACGAGTGGAAGGACGACTGGGAGAAGCTGGAGCGTGGTCCGCGCGCAGCGAAGAAGGCGCGCCAGGGCGTGCGCTACCACGCGCTCGACGCGCTGACCATTCTCGATCCGGAAACCATGGAGCCGACGCCGGCGGACGGCGAAACGCTGGGCGAAGTCATGTTCCGCGGCAACATCGTGATGAAGGGCTATCTCAAGAATCCGCGCGCCACGCAGGAAGCGTTCGCCGGCGGCTGGTTCCACTCCGGCGATCTCGGCGTGAAGTATCCCGACGGCTACATCCAGTTGAAGGACCGCTCGAAGGACATCATCATCTCGGGCGGCGAGAACATCTCATCCATCGAGGTGGAGGACGTGCTGCTCAAGCATCCCGCTGTGATGTTCGCCGCCGTGGTCGCCAAGCATGACGACCGCTGGGGCGAGACGCCGTGCGCCTTCATCGAGAAGCGGCCGGGAGTGGATGTGTCCGGCGACGACCTGATCGCGTGGTGCCGCGCCAACCTCGCCCACTACAAGGCGCCGCGGCATGTGGTGTTCGCCGAGATCCCCAAGACCGCCACCGGCAAGATCCAGAAATTCAAGCTGCGCGAAATGACCAAGGCGGTTTAGGCAAACTCGCGGTGTTTATTCGATTTGTCGTGAAGCAACTGGACAGCGGTTCGGGTCGGCGCCAAGGCCTGTTTCAGGCTGCTTGGGCCCTGGGCGAGTCCGGCGTCATGGCTTCGACCGACTGGAACGGGCTGCAGAACATCCGGGTGTGGTTTGACCAGAACCTTGCGAAGCCGACCCGATTTGCGGTTTCGACAAAGCCGCATCGAAAGGCGCAGGCGATCAGCTGGTTCAAGGACAGCGCGCACGAGCACATCAATAAGATGCGTGAATTCCAGCAAATCGTGGAGCGCAACGGCCTTGGGGTCGAAATGCTGCGCACGGAAAGGCCTGGCTACATCGTGTACGAAGATCAGTTTCAGGTCGCAGCCTATCCATTCAGCGAGACGCCGAGCTAGGGGACCTCGCCCCGAACGCAAGGTTGGCGAGGGAATCGCATTTGTCTGACCATCCGTCACAGAACTTTACGTGGCGCACGCGATAAACCCTTGCCGTGCCGCGCATAATCTGTCCATGATGCGGCGGGCTTGCGGCGGGGGCTGAAAAGCTTGGGACTGGGATACCTGCGCCTATGTTCGCCCTCGCACGACGCAAGGAACTGGCGTCCGGCCGCCATGCGGCTGAACTGCCGCCGTCCCACGTCACCCACGGACTTTCCATCAGCGGCCTCCTCGAGACCGACGGCGCGCTGCACGTGTTCGGCCATGTCACCGGCCGCATCGATGCGTTCAAACTTGTCATAGAGCAATCGGGTGCCGTCGAAGGCGACGTGATCGCCGGCGACGTGAAGATCGCCGGCCGCTTTTCGGGCCGCATCTTCGCGCCCAACGTCGCCATCGACGAAACCGCCGACGTCCAGGGCCGCATTTTCCACACCACCGTCACCGTCGCGCGCGGCGCCCGCATCGACGGGCGCATGCCGTGGCGCCCGCCGCAATATTTCGAGACCCTCGAGGAGTTACCGGAGACCCAGCCATGATCTTCAACCGCAACGACAACAAGGACGCGACGCCCGCCGCCACGGGCGCCGCCATTCCCACGCCCAGGCCACCGCAACCGAATTCGACGGGGAGAACACCCATGCCAGAACAACCCAACACATCCACGCAAAACCCGGCGCGGCCGCAAGCCGTCACGCCATCCCATTCCGCCAACACCGCAGGAGGACCCATGACGTCTGTCATCAGCAAAGCGCTCAAGATTACCGGCCAGCTTGAATCCACCGAGAACATCCAGATCGACGGCCAGATCGACGGCGACGTGCGCGGCGTCAACGTGAAGGTCGGCAACGGCGCCAAGGTGAAGGGCACCGTGTACGGCGAAGAAGTCGAGCTCGCCGGAACAGTCGAAGGCAAGATCGAGGCGAAGAAGGTCGTGCTCACCGGCACGGCGCACATGTCGGGCGATGTGGTGCACCAGGACATCACGATCCAGTCCGGCGCGCACATCGACGGCCACTGCAAGCCGGACTACGGCAAGACGGCGCTGAAGACGCAGCCGACCTTGAAGGCCGTCGCCGGCACAGAGAAGACGGGCCTGGCGTCCTAAGCCGTCGCGTTGCTTCCGGTTCTCCCCCCGCGAAGCGGGGGGAGTGTCGCCGCAGGCGACGAGGGGGCGGAAGCTCCCGCCCCCTCCATCATCTTCGTTTCGCTCGATGGTCCCCCTCCCCCGCTGCGCGGGGAAGGAACCCGTTTCCGCCAGCACCGGCTTACCTGGCTTGGCGATCAGTTTCGTTGCTGCTCACGAAAAGCCAGCGAAACACCAAACTCGCCACCAACGCCGCCACCAGCTGGGCGGCGATGAACGGCGGCGCCGATGTCGGCGCGATTCCGGAGAAACTGTCCGTCAGGCTGCGGGCGATGGTCACGGCGGGATTGGCGAACGATGTCGACGCCGTGAACCAGTAGGCCGACGTGATGTAGAGGCCGACCAGTGCAGGCGTCAGCGCCGGCGCGAACCGGATCGATCCGGCGATGGTGGCCAGCAGGCCGAAGGTCGCGACGAATTCCGACAGCCACTGCCCCGGCCCGTCGCGCAGCCTGGTTGAGACTTCAGCGAGCGGCATGCCGAACATCGCGTGCGCGAGATAGACGCCAGCAATCGCGCCGATGATCTGCACGGCGACATAAGCCGCGCCCGTCGCGAAGGGAATCTCGCGCCGCAGGGCGAAGAACAAGGTCACGGCCGGATTGAAATGCGCGCCGGAGACCGGCCCGAAGATCGCGATCAGCACGACCAGCGCCGCGCCGGTCGAAAGCGTGTTGCCGAGCAGCGCGAGCGCGACACTGCCGCCCGCCAGCCGTTCCGCCATCACGCCGGAGCCGACCACCGCCATCAGCAGGAACGCGGTGCCGAGTCCCTCCGCCACCAGCCGGCGCGAGAATGCGACAGCCGATTCGGTCGGATGAACGGATGCGGCAATTTCAGCCGTCATGCTTGCCGATCTCGTCCAGCCGCGTCTTGAGCGACATGCGGTCCAGGCTCTTCACGGGAAGATTCACGAACAGCTCGATGCGCCGCTCCAATTGCCGGAACGCATCGCGGAAGGCTTGCGTGATTGCAGCCTCGTCGCCTTCGACGGCTGCCGGATCGGGCACGCCCCAATGCGCCGTCATCGGCTGGCCCGGCCAGACCGGGCAGATTTCACTGGCGGCGTTGTCACAGACGGTGAAGACGAAATCCAATTGCGGCGCGCCGGGCCTGGCGAATTCGTCCCAGCTCTTGGAGCGGAAATCACCGGTCGGGAAGTCGAGCCGTTTCAGCAACGCGATGGCATGCGGATTGACCGTGCCTTTCGGTTGCGAACCGGCCGAGAAGGCAACGAACTTTCCCTTGCCGATCCGGTTCAGGATTGCTTCGGCCAGAATCGAGCGCGCCGAATTGCCGGTGCAGAGGAACAGCACGTTGTACGGACGATCCGGCAGCTGCTCGCGCATCAGCAGCACGCCGCCGCTTTGGATGGCGCGGGCGCGCAGCACGACGATTGCGGAATCGCCTCTTGCGGTGGTTTATCCTCGCCATAGGTCGTGGCGTCGCCGAAGGTGAAGAAGGTTTCCCAGCGCACGCCGGAGGGATCATTCACCCAGGCCTTGTTCGATTGCGCGTAGCAGCAGGTGGTGGCTTCCTCGTCGCGCGTCTGTTCGCCGGCGGATTTGAGGCGCGATGCCAGCTCGCGAAGCTCGCCGTCCGAATCCACCTGAATGCCCAGATGATCGATGCCGGCAATCCGGCCGCGTTGCGAGATGGCGAGATTGACCTTCGGGTCGTCCAGCATCCACTTCGCGTAGTCGTCCTTCAGCACGCTCGGCTGCGCGCCGAACAAGGTCGAATAGAAGCCGATGGACTTGTCGAGATCGTCAACGGCGATGTGCACGTGCAGGCGCTTCACGGCGGAGTCCTTTCGAGGGTTTGCAGCAGGATGTGGCGATGGCTGCGAGCGGTGCGCACACTTCGGCGCGCCCGCCGCAGCAATCTTCAGTGAGGAAGATCAGCAGATCGCTCATGGCGGCGAAATCGACGAAATAGATGATCGAACGTCCCTCCCGCCGCGCGCGGATCAGGCCCGCATTGGCAAGGATCAGCAGCTGCGCCGACATCGTGTTGGCGGCGGTTTCAAGCGAGCGGGCAATTTCACCGGCGGCCAACCCCTCCGGACCGGCCTTTACCAGCAGGCGAAAGACCTCAAGCCGGGCGTCCTGGGCCAGCGCGGAAAGCCGTTTGACGGCATCTGTCGTTTCCATAATTCATTGATTCCAGAAATATAGAAACCTGTCAAGCGGCGGGCATGACCGTGCAAGCGGCTGCCAGAGACAACGCGGGCAGCAGAAATATGCGCGCGCTCACAATCAATGGTGCATGTCCATTTCGTCGTGATGATGACCGGCTTCTTTGACGAGAGCTCGATACTGCGCGGGCGAAAGATGGGGCAGCTTCTGCAGAAGCGCGACCATATTCCAGATTTCCTCGTCGGAATGCGTCGTCCCCCACGCCGGCATCGCCGTCATTTTCAGTCCATGCTTGATGATCCAGAACTGTTCGGCCGGATCTTCAGCCGGCATCGAGGCCAGCACCGGCGGCTTCGGATTCATGCCGGGCCGCATTTCGTTTTCCGGCATTCCGGGCGCCAGATGGCAGGAGACGCACATCGCATCGTAGTGCTCCGCGCCTTCGCGGATCATCGCCGGATCGCTCAGCGGCGGCACCTTCACGTCCTCGGCGCGAACATCGATCGAGCGCTCCCGCGCAATGGCGATGAGTTTCGTCACGAACGCCGTGTGTGGCGAGTCCGCCGCGAAGTCGTAGAGCCCGAAACCGATCACGGCTGCGGCAAGGACAACAACGACAGCGATGAAAATCGCGATGCTGGATACGATCGTTCGCATCGTCATGGCATTCCTCCCGCCAGCCTCTTGCTGGTTCAGATATTCGCCCAACGTAGCCGGAGCGCGTTTCCGACCACGCTCACGGATGAAAGCGCCATGGCGGCCGCGGCGATCACTGGCGAGAGCAAAATCCCAAACGTGGGGTAGAGGACTCCCGCTGCGATCGGCACGCCGATAGCGTTATAGATGAAGGCGAAGAACAGGTTTTCCCTGATATTGCGCATGGTCGCGCGCGAAAGAAAACGCGCGCGCACGATGCCGCGAAGGTCACCTTTGAGGAGCGTCATGCCGGCGCTTTCCATGGCCACATCGGTGCCGGAGCCCATGGCAATCCCGGCATCTGCTGCCGCCAAAGCGGGAGCGTCATTCACTCCGTCGCCCGCCATGGCGACGGTGCGGCCCTGATTTTTCAATCTGGTGACGACCGCGCTCTTTTGTTCCGGGAGGATTTCCGCCTCGACCTCATCGATGCCAAGCCGTCTGGCGACTGCGGTCGCGGTGGTGCGATTGTCGCCCGTCAACATCACGATGCGGATGCCTTCCGATCGCAGCGTGCGAAGAGCTTGCGGCGTGCTCTCCTTCACCGGATCCGCGATGGCGAGGACGCCGGCCAATTTGCCGTCGATGGCAGCATAGATCGCGGTGGCTCCGTCCTGCCGTAGCGCGTCGGCTTGGGCGGTCAGTGCCGAGGCATCGATCCCGCTTTCGGTCAGGAATGGAAGATTGCCGAGGACAACGCTGTGGCTATCCACCGTCCCGCGCGCGCCCTTGCCCGACGGTGAATCGAAATCCGATACCGCAGGGATCGTTATGCCGTTCTTGCGCGCGGCTGCAGTGATCGCGGCCGCCAGAGGATGCTCGCTTGCCTGCTCAACGCCAGCGGCGAGCCTTAGAACCTCTGTTTCGCCGAAACCGTTGGCCGTTATGATCTGCGTCAACTCCGGCCTGCCTTCCGTAAGCGTGCCGGTCTTGTCCACGACAAGCGTGTCCACCCGCTCCATCGTCTCCAGCGCCTCGGCGTTCTTCACCAGCACACCGGCCTGTGCGCCGCGGCCGACCCCCACCATGATCGACATGGGCGTCGCCAATCCCAACGCGCAGGGGCACGCGATAATCAGCACACTGATTGCAGAGACGAGCGCAAAGCTGAACCGGGGCTCAGGCCCGAACAACATCCACGCAGCGAACGCCAGGAGCGCTGTCAGAATGACAGTGGGGACAAACCAGGAGGAGACGCGATCCGCGAGACGTTGAATGGGTGCCCGGCTCCGCTGCGCCTCTGCCACCATCTGAACAATTCGCGACAGGACGGAATCCTGCCCAATCTTTTCGGCGCGAATGACCAGAGAGCCGGAGCGATTGAGCGTTCCTCCTATGACCTCGGCGCCGACCTCCTTGGTCACGGGCATGGATTCGCCAGTGACCATCGACTCATCGACGGCGGAACGGCCTTCGACCACAATCCCGTCCACCGCGATCTTCTCGCCGGGCCTGACTCGCACCCGGTCTCCGACAACAATGTCCTCGAGCGGAACTTCCTCTTCGCCTGTGGCGCTGATCTTGCGCGCTGCCTTGGGAGCGAGGTTGAGCAATGCCCGGATGGCCCCGGAGGTGGACTCCCGCGCACGCAGTTCGAGCACTTGTCCGAGCAGCACTAGCACGGTGATGACAGCTGCCGCCTCATAGTAGACCGGTACTGCGCCATCGCTCTGAAGGGTGGCCGGGAACAGGCGCGGAAATAGCGTGGCAACAACGCTATAGATCCATGCGACGCCCGTTCCGAGAGCGATGAGGGTGAACATGTTGAGATTGCGGGAGACAAGCGACGCCCAGGCCCGCTGAAAAAATGGCCATCCTGCCCACAGCACGACCGGTGTCGCGAACGCGAATTGAATCCACTGCGATGCCAGCGGGGAGATAAAGCGGTTCAGCCCGAGCACTTCGCCCAGCATTCCGAGCAGCACGACCGGGATGGCCAGTGCAAGACCAACCCAAAACCGCCGGGACATGTCCGACAATTCGAGATTGTGAACGTGGTCGCCCGCCGCGATGACAGGCTCAAGAGCCATTCCGCAGATCGGACAGCCACCCGGATGGTCCTGTCTGATCTGGGGATGCATTGGGCAGGTGTAGATCGCGCTGGGTGCGGCAGCAGGTGCTCCGGCATGGTGGTGCACCTTGTGTGGGTGCGCGCCACAAGAGGAATCATGCTCCGGTGTAGCATTCATCTTGAATATCGGCTGAAGAGTTCGACGAGCTCGTCGAACTTCTCGCGCGCATCCTTCGCATCGCCCGACTTTATGGCGCCTGCCACGCAATGGGCCGAGTGGCTCTTGAGCACTTCGTCTTCAACTTTTCTGAGAGCGGCCTTGATCGCCTGGATCTGGTCAAGAATGTCGATGCAGT
>DATIYG010000292.1:0-9130 GCA_035517755.1 Rhizomicrobium sp.
AATGCCTTGAACTCCACATCGGCACGCGCAAACACATCCGACACATCGGCGATGAGGATGGGATTGCGCAGGTCCGGCTTGTCCACGCCGTATTTCAGCATCGACTCCTCGTAGGCGATGCGCGGGAACGGCAGGCCGGAAACCCTGCGTCCTTCGGCGAATTCCTCGAACACGCCGTGCAGCACCGGCTCGACGGCCGCGAACACGTCTTCCTGCGTCACGAAGCTCATCTCGAGATCGAGCTGGTAGAATTCGCCCGGCGAGCGGTCGGCGCGCGCGTCCTCGTCGCGGAAGCACGGCGCGATCTGGAAGTAGCGGTCGAAGCCCGCAACCATGATCAGCTGTTTGAATTGCTGCGGCGCCTGCGGCAGCGCGTAGAATTTGCCGGGATGCAGGCGGCTCGGCACCAGGAAGTCGCGCGCGCCTTCCGGCGAACTCGCAGTCAGGATCGGCGTCTGGAATTCCGTGAAGCCCTGCTCGATCATCCGCCGGCGGATGGACGAGATCACTTTCGAGCGCAGCACGATGTTGGCGTGGACGCCGTCGCGCCGGAGATCGAGGAAGCGGTACTTCAGCCGCGTCTCTTCCGGATATTCGATGTCGGTGAACACCGGCAGCGGCAGCTCGGCCGCCACGGACTGAATCGCCACCGCTTCGATGCGGATTTCGATCTCGCCGCTCGGCAGGTCCTTGTTCACCGTCTCCGGCGTGCGCGCCACGACCGGGCCCGTCACCGTCACCACCCATTCGGAGCGGCTCTTGTCGGCTTCGGCGAAGGCGGGCGAGTCCGGTTCCACCACGCACTGCGTGATGCCGTAATGGTCGCGCAGGTCGAGGAAGAGCAGACCGCCATGGTCGCGGCGGCGGTTCACCCAGCCCGAGATGGTGACGCGGCGGCCGACATCGCCGCCGCGCAAACTGCCGCAGGTGTCCAGTGCGCCCGAAGGGCCGCGCGAGCGATAGGGATTGCCGGTAAGCGCCATGATTTCCTCGGAAAACGGGCCGTATGTGGCTGGCGGGCCTTGCCCAAGTCAAGGGCGGCAAATCCCCATCCAGAACGTACCCTCCCCTTGAGGGAGGGTCGAAAATTCGGAGCGCCAGCGGAGAATTTTCGGGGAGGGGTGATGTTTCGTGAATACCCCTCCCCGAACGATTTCGCTTCGCTCAATCGTTCGACCCTCCCTCAAGGGGAGGGTATGAATGCGTTGTTGTCCATTCGAGACCATTCATGAAAATCCCCCGACTTGCCGCGCTGTCGCTTGCCTCTGTTCTGCTCGCCCTACCCGCAATCGCCGCACCGGCCAAGCCTGCGGCCCCTCAACGCAAGATCGTGCTTATCTTCGTGGCCGATGGGCTGCGCTACGACAGTGTGACGGCGAAGTCCGCGCCGACCATGTGGCGGCTGAAGCATGCGGGCGTCGATTTCGCCAACAGCCATGCCGTCTATCCCACCATCACGACGGTGAACGCCTCGGCCATCGCCACGGGGCATTACCCCGGCGACACCGGCAATTTCGGCAACGCGATCTATTCCGGCTATCCGAGCCCGGTGACGGGCAATGCACCCATCGCCGTGATGGAGAACGACACCAGCCTTGGTGAACTCGACGATCATTTCGGCGGCAACTACCTGAATGAAGAGTCGCTGCTGGCCGCCGCGCGCAAGGCCGGTTTCGCGACCGCCGCCATCGGCAAGGTCGGCCCGACGTCCATTCAGGACGTCACGCAGCGCGACGGCAAAGGCACGATCGTCATTGATGATGCAATCGGCACGCCCGCTGGCTTGCCGGTTTCGCCGGATATCGCCGAGGCGATCAAAGCCGCGGGACTTCCCGCGACGGCGCCGAAAACAAACGCGCCGAACAATGATCAGGAGAAATATCTCGCGGCCATCGCCACCCGGGTCGTGATGCCCAAGCTTCTCGCCGGCGGCGGCAATGTGGTGATGCTGTTCTGGTCGCGCGATCCGGACGCAACACAACATTCGCAGAAGGATAGCCTCGGCAAGCTCACGCCCGGGATCAACGGCACCACCAGCGCCGCTGGTGTCAAGGATGCAGACGATACGCTTGCCTCGCTCATTGCGGGGCTGAAGTCGCTTGGTATCGACAAGCAGACCGACGTCTTCATCACCGCCGATCACGGCTTCTCCACCATCGACAAGCACAGCAAGACGAGTGCCGCGGCGCGCTACGAAGCGGCCGGCGGTCCGCAGAACGAAGTAGACACCCAGAACGCGCCGCCGCCGCCCGACCAGCGCGACCTGCCGGCGGGCTTCGTCGCTATCGATCTCGCCGATGCGCTGAAGCTGCCGCTGTTCGATCCGCACACGCACAAGCAGGTGAACTTCGCGAACGGCGAGCATCCGACCTATGGCGATGGATTCATCGGCGCCACGGAAGCCAATCCGGATGTCATGGTCGTCACCAATGGCGGATCGGATCTGATCTATCTGCCCGGCGCGAACACATCGGAACGGGCCAGGCAAATTGTGGGCATTCTCGCGGCCCAGGATTATGTCAGCGGCATCTTCGTCAACGACACGCTGGGGGAAATTCCCGGCGCCCTGCCGATGAGCAGCATCAATCTGCGCGGCACGGCAAAAACCCCGCAGCCGTCCATCGTCGTGAACTTCGCGTCGCATGCGATCCCGGGCTGCAAACCGCAGCTGCTCTGCGTTGCCGAATTCGCCGACACATCGCTCGTCACCGGCCAGGGCATGCATGGCACGTTCAGCCGCGCCGATACGCGCAACTTCATGGCGGCCAACGGACCCGATTTCAGGACCCGCTTCGTCGATCCTGCCCCGGTCAGCAACGCCGACATCAACCCGACGCTCGCCAGCATTCTTGGGCTATCGATCCAACCAAAGGGCGGCCTGACCGGACGCGCGGCGACAGAGGCCCTGCCCCGCGGCAAGCCGGTCCATGTGACCAAGGGCTGGCAGGTGTCCGCGACCGGCCCAAATGGAACGAAGACCATGCTGAACTATCAGCAGGTTGGCGGCACCCGCTATTTCGACGCCGCCGGCTTTCCGGGCCGCACCGTGGGCCTGACTGTGCACTGATTTATCGAATCGCGAGGGCACGGCCGGCGCGAATCCGCTATAGCCTTCTCGCATGCGAATTGTTGAGTCGACCGGCGACCTTGCTGCGCTGGTGGGCGAGCTGGAGAGCGCGCCTTACATCTCCCTCGATACCGAATTCATGCGGGACCAGACCTACTGGCCGAAGCTTTGCCTCATGCAGGTGGCGGGGCCGGCCGGACCTGCGGCCATCATCGATCCGCTGGCCACCGGCATCGATCTCGCCCCGATCTACAAGCTGATCGCCGACACGCGCATTGTGAAGGTGCTGCACGCGGCCCGACAGGACATCGAAATCTTCTGGCATCAGGGCGGCGTCATCCCCGACCCGCTGTTCGACACGCAGATCGCGGCCATGGTGTGCGGCTTCGGCGAAGCCGCGTCCTATGAAACGCTGGTGCGCAAGCTCACCCACACCGATCTCGACAAATCGGTCCGCTTCACGGACTGGAGCCGCCGGCCGCTAAGCAAGCGCCAGCTGGAATACGCCATCGGCGACGTCACGCATCTCTGCAAGGTCTATGAGAAGCTCGATCGCGAACTCAGGCGAACCGGCCGCGAAGCCTGGGTGCGGGAGGAGATCGCGGCGCTTAAGGACTCCGATCTCTACGAGCTCGATCCCGCGAACGCATGGAAACGTCTGAAGCCGCGGACGACGAACAAGCGATTCCTTGCCGTGCTGGCGGGGATTTCGGCATGGCGCGAGATCGAGGCGCAGAACCGCGACATTCCCCGCCAGCGTGTGCTGCGTGACGAGGCGCTGCTGGAGATCGCCGCACATACGCCCGATACCGCCGAGTCGCTGGAACACATCCGCGCAGTGCCGAAAGGGTTCGCCGCGTCGAGGTCCGGCAAGGCTCTGCTGGAGGCGATTGCAGCCGGCCTGAACAGCCCGCCGCCGAAGCCGCTCGAGATCGATCGCAGCCGCCGCAAGCGCGAGCCCTCGCCTTCCGCCATCGATCTGCTGAAGACATTGCTGCGGCTGCGTGCGGAGGAGGCCAAAGTGGCGCCCCGCCTCATCGCCAATGCCGAAGACATCGAGCGCCTCGCTGCGCATGAGGATGACGGTGTCGCCGCTCTGCACGGTTGGCGCGCCGAAGTATTCGGCAAGGATGCGATTGCCTTGCGCGACGGCAAGCTGGCGATCGCCTTGGAGAAGGGCGAAGCGGTGATCGTCGAACTCGAGGACTGATCAGGCGCTGGCGGCCATGCCGGCGTTCGCAACCGCCGACGCGAACCCGGACTCGAAGTCCTGCAGGATCGCGACGAGCTCGTCCGGATCCGCCCTGGGCGCGTCCTTCCGCTGGAAGCGGTATTTCCAGAAACTGACCACGTGGGAGATTGCCGCCATCTTCTCGCCGAGCTCGAGGAACAGGTTCGGCGCGCTCAAGAGAAAATCGCGGAAGGATTTCGGCTTGCCCCGTTCGATCAGATCGCCGTAGGCGGTCTCGTAGACTTTCAGGAGTCGACCGACGTCGCTTCCGGCAAGTTTCATGGCCTCCGCTATGCGGCGCCGGGCGAACAGAATGTATTCGGCATCGTCGGGGGTGGGCATGCCCTTGGGCTTCAGGTCCTGGATGCCTTTGAGCACCGCGCCGACATCTGGCCAGAAGCTGAGCAGCGACCATTTGTAGTAAAGAAAGCCGCGCCAGCTGAACACGCCCTCGCGGAATTCCTTTCCGTCGAGCATCAAGACCGTGCGCAGGGGATCCAGCTTGTCGCTGCAATCGTCGGCGAGCAGCGCAGAGACGAACCTGTCGGTGAGCTGGTCGCTGCGCCCGACATCGGCACCGGTGGCAAGTTTGACGAACGAGAGCATGTCCTTGGCGGCGAAATCGTACATGCGGATCTGGTCGGCAGCGGAAATCTCGAGGTAGCAATTGGGTACGAACACGTCGTTGGCCCTGAGATATTCGCGCAACAGGAAGGGATCGAGCGACGGCACGCGGCTGACGAGACGCAGGACCTCGACGTCGCGCTCAAGTCCACCCTGCGGGTAGTGACCAAGCTGCTTCAGCGTATCGATGAAGCCCTTCTCATCCACGAATACGGACCGGCCGCCCAGCTTCAGGTCCGTGATGTCGAACGGCACGATGATCTTGGTGGCCACGGAGACCGGCTCGCGGAACAGGTATTCCTCGTGCGACCGCAAGCGGTGCTTGACGAGGATTGCGGTGTTGATGACCGGAGAGAGGAAGAACGGTCGCGAGGCGTATTCCGGGTCCTGCGCTTTGGTCTGTGCAACGGAAACGAGATTCAGCACCCGGCTGGTGGAGGCACCGCCCAGAGACGTAAGGCTGCGAATTGAACGGTCAGCGTGCAATGCGAGCGCCCCCCGACGGATGCCACAGCTCATAGAGGAACACATGCTGGTAAATGGCCGGTAACCGGGAACTCGGCTAGTCGGGCGGCTGGACGCTGTCCTCAGCCACATCCTCCTCGGGATCGTAGGGATCCTCGTCAGCCGTGAGTTGATCGGAAGGGTTCGGGATGTCGAGCCCGGATGGGGGTAGCGCCTCCAGGAAGCCGGCAGCCTTCAGCTCATCCATGCCGGGCAGATGGCCGACATTCTCAAGCCCGAACTGCACCAGGAAGGATTCGGTCGTCCCGTAGGTGACCGGGCGGCCGGGCGTGCGCTTGCGGCCGCGGATCTTCACCCAGCCGATTTCCATGAGGATATCGACCGTGCCTTTCGACAGCGCCACGCCGCGGATGTCCTCGATCTCCGCGCGCGTCACCGGCTGGTGATAGGCGATGATCGCCAGCGTCTCGATCGCGGCGCGCGACAGGCGCTTCTGCTCGGGCTGCTCCTTGCGCAACAGAAACGCGAGATCGGGCGCCGTGCGGAACTGCCACTTGTCCGCGACCTTCACCAAAGTGACGCCCCGCTTCGCATAAATCCTCTGAAGCTCGCAGAGCAGCAGCTGCACATTGGCGCCCTGCGGCAGCGAACCCGCCAAGGCGAGCTCGCTCAGGGGCTCAGACGCCGCAAACAGCAGCGCCTCGACCATGCGCAAATGTTCCGGATTCACGTCCGGCACGGCATGCAAATCGGGAACGAGAACGACCTTCTCGTCAGGCATGATATGGGCTTCCGCTTCGGCGGTGATTTCGGCCAGGCGAACAACGCGGTTCATAACGCGGCCTCCGCACGATCCTTCACATACACTTCTTCGAACGGCCGCATCTGGCGCAACTCGATTCGACCGTCCCTCGCCAGTTCTAGGCACGCCAGCAGCGTGCTCGCAAGCGCCGATCTGCGCTTGATCCCGAAACTCCAGTCTTGTGGCAAAAGGGTTGATAGACCACTCCAATTTCCGATTCGGCCGAGCATCCGCTCGATCCGCTGGCGCGCCTCTTCGATGAGAAGAACCGGGGCATGCTTGAGCTGGTAGCTCTTGCCGCGCACCTCCTTCAGCCGGTGATTCGAATAGGCAGTGAGGAGGTCGTAGAGCGAATCCTTGTAGGTGCGCAGCTTGACGACGTTGACCGGCTCCGGCGCCCCGCGGGCAAAGACGTCGCGGTCGAGCCGGTCGCCGGCCATGAGGCGGGCCGCCGCCTCGCGCATGGCCTCCAGCCGTTGCAGCCTCCAGCGCAGGCGCGCAGCCATCTCCAGCGCGGTTGGCTCTCCATCGACAGACGGGGGTTGCGGCAGAAGCAGGCGGGATTTCAGATAGGCCAGCCACGCGGCCATTACGAGATAATCAGCGGCCAGTTCGAGGTTGCGGCTGCGGGCCGATTCCACGAATTCGAGATACTGGTCGGCGAGTGTGAGGATCGAGATCTTGGCAAGATCGACCTTTTGGTCGCGAGCGAGACTGAGCAGAAGATCGAGAGGGCCCTCGAAGCCGTCCACCGTGACGACGAATGCCTCCTCCGGCGCGGCCAGAACCGGCTCGAGTTCGTTGAAACTGTCTTCGGTCTCGACTTCGATCACGCCACGACTCCCATGAGTTCGGATAGTCGCGCATCGGCTGCCGCCACGTCGAGGTCCTGTGGTGCATGAAGGTGTGCATGAGCCCGCTCGGCGCGCTTGAGCGAATCCCCTTCCAGGGGCTTCACCTCGCGCGCCACGTCCATCATCTCGTCCATCTTGCCGTTGCAGTGGGTGATGATGTCGCAACCGGCGAAAAGCGCCGCCTTGGCCCGCTGCGCCAGTGTGCCGGACAGCGCATTCATGGAGAGATCGTCCGTGAACAGAAGACCCTCGAAGCCGATCTCGCCGCGGATGACCTGCAGCACCACGCGGGGGCTGACCGTGCCGGCGCGATTGGGATCGATGGCCTCGTAGACCACATGTGCGGTCATGGCGCACGGGCAATCGCCGGCCAGCGCGCGGAACGGGACGAAATCGCTGGCGCTGAGTTCGGCGGCCGGCGCCGTCACGCGCGGCAGATCGAAATGGGTGTCGGCGGTGGCGCGGCCGTGACCCGGACAATGCTTCATCACCGGCAGGATGCCGCCGTCGAGCATGCCTTCGATGGCGGCGCGGCCAAGCTCGATGACGGTGGATGCATCGTTGGCAAACGCGCGGTCGCCGATCACATCGTTTGCGCCTTCCACGGGGACATCGAGAACCGGCAGACAATCGATCGTGAACCCCAGCGACGCGAGATCGTGCGCGATCAGACGCGCGTTCAGGTACACTGCCTCGCGGGCACGCTCGGGATCGGTTGCGTACAACTCGCCGAAGCGACGTGCCGCGGGATGCGCCTTCCAATGCGGCGGCTTGAGACGCTGCACCCGTCCGCCTTCCTGATCGACGAGCACCGGTGCTGTCTGATCGCCGACAGCATCGCGCAGCGAAGAAATCAGCGTGCGCACCTGATCAGGATTGTCGACGTTGCGGGCGAACAGGATGAACCCATATGGCCGCGCGTCCGCGAAGAACGCACGCTCGTCGGCGCTCAACGCCGTGCCGGCGCAGCCAAAAACAACACGATTTCGCAGTGCCATCGAAACTCTAACGCTTGGCGGGGAAGCAGCTCCCGCCGGAGGCTTTCAGCTTGTCGCATAGAACATTGGCGTCGGCTGTGCTGGCGAACGATCCGACCCGCAGCCGGTACCATGTGCCCTTGCCCGGAATATCGACCTTGATGATGTCAGGTTCGTATCCGGAGGCGGCCGCGTGCGCGGACTTGTACGCCCGCCACGACGCCTGCGCTTCGGCATCGGATTTGTAGGCGCCGATCTGGAGCACATAGCCGCCGGCCGATTTTGCCGGTACGGGCGCCGTCGCGGGAGGAGCCGGCGCGGGTGTGGTTGCCTGAGGCGGTGGCGCAACCGAAGCGACGGTCGTCTCGGGTTTCGTCGCAGCAGGCTTGGCCGGCGTCGGCGCGCTTGTCTGCGGGACGATCTGCTTCGGTCCCGCCGTTGCGACGGATGTCGTCGCGGGCGATGTCTTCGGTGCCGTCGTAACGACAGCAGGCTTCGCCGCAGCCGGTGCGATCTGTTTCGGCGTGGTCGCGGCCTGTTTCGGCGCTGTCGCCGCCTGCTTGGCCGGCGGTGTCGGCACCGGCTTGGTCACTGCCGGTGCGGCGTGGGTTACGACAGGTTTGGCCTTTGTGGTCGCAGGCGATGGGACGGTGTTCGCCGCCACGGTCGAAGGCTTCGAGGCCGTCGGCGCATGCGCCAGCGGGAAGACTGTCGTGGGCTTTGTCTGTGTGGGCGGCGTTGCCGGTTTCGCCGGCGCGATGCTGGTTGGCGGTGGCGGAGCGGCATCCTCGTTCGCCAGTTCGTCCTCGGATGGCGCAGGCTTGTAGACGTTGAAATTCTTGTACGTGTTGGTCGCGACTTTCGGACTCGGCTGTGACGTGGCGACCGGCCGCGGGGCTTCATCCCTGCCCTGCTTCACGCCCTGAGTATAGGCGAGATAGACCACGCCGCCGAACGCGGCGAACACGACCAGTGCAAGCACAAGAAGCAGCGCGAGGCGCGAGCCCTCCTCCTCGTCCGGCAGCTCGTCTTCGCCGTCGAAGATGTGAAGGTCGCCCGTGGGCTCGTAGCGTTCTGCCTGAGGCATGGCCAAGTCTCGAATCTCGGATA
>DATIYG010000293.1:0-7208 GCA_035517755.1 Rhizomicrobium sp.
GGCCCAAGCATCGCCAACCTCGTTGCCGGATCGGAAGGCATTTTCGGCATCATCACGCGCGCGACGGTGCGCATCCGTCCCGTTCCGGAACGGATCGCGTCGCGGGCCTATCTGTTCCACGACTTTGCCGCCGGCACGAACGCCATCCGCGAAGCCGCGCACGCCGAAATCCCCATCGCCATGCTGCGCCTTTCCGATGCGGACGAGACGCGCTTCTATCGCGCCTTCGGCGAGATCGGAAAATCGCGCACCATCAAGGACAGCATCGCCGCCATGATGCTGTCGTCGCGGAAGTTCGGCGCCGAGGCCTGCATCCTGATCGCGGCGTTCGAAGGCGATGTCGACACGGTCGACTTCGCCCGCAAGCGCTTCGACCGGATCGCCAAGTCGCTGGGCGCCATGGCGCTTGGCAACGGACCAGGCGATCGCTGGCGCGAGCGGCGCTTCCAGGCGCCCTACATGCGCGATCCCATGATGGATCGCGGGCTTGGCGTCGACACGCTGGAAACCGCGACGAGCTGGGCGAAGTTGCCGGCCCTGTATGAGGCGGTAAAAAAGGCGCTGACGGATTCCATCGCCGCCAGCGTGCCGCGCCCCGGTGCGCGCGGCATCGTCATGTGCCACATCAGCCATTCCTATGCCGATGGCGCGAGCCTCTACTTCACGTACATTTTCCCGCGCGCCCTTAACGGCGGCGACATTCCGCAATGGCAGGCGATCAAGAAGGCGGCGTCGGACGCGATCGTCGCCCATGGCGGGACGATCAGCCACCATCATGGCGTGGGCGAAGATCACCTGCCGTGGATCGCGCAAGAGAAGGGCGCGCTGGGGCTCGATGTGCTGCGCGCGGTGAAAAGCGCGCTCGATCCCAAGGGCATCCTCAATCCGGGAAAGCTTATCCCGCCAGCGCTTCCTTGAGTGCCTTCGCCGCCTTGTTCATGGCTTCGCTGGCCTGCGGCAGCACACCCACCAGATAGATAAAGTCGTGCACCAGGTCCGGGTAGTCGTCGATGGTGACGGCGATGCCCGCCTTGCGCAGCTTCTCGGCGTATTCGATGCCTTCGTCGTGCAGGGGATCGAATCCGGCGACCATCACATAGGCCGGCGGCAATCCGTTGAACTTGTCGTGCAGCAAGGGCGACACGCGCGGATGATGGAGATCGGGCTGCTCGCCAAGATAATGGCCACCGAACCACTCCATGCCCTTGGCTTCCAGGAAATAGCCTTCGGCGAATTCGCGTTTCGAGACGGTGTCGGCGCCGAAATGCGTGGCCGGAAACAGCAGCATCTGGAAGGCGAGCTTCGGCGCCCCGGCATCGCGCGCCATGTGCGTGACGACAGCCGACAGATTGCCGCCCGCGGAGTCGCCGCCGATGGCGAGGCGGTTGGCATCGATGCCGAGCTGGGCGGCATTCTTCTCGATCCAGCTGGTGGCCGCGAACGCATCTTCCACCGCCGCCGGAAAGCGATGCTCCGGCGACAGGCGGTATTCCACCGAGATCACCCGGCAACCCGATCCGTTCGCCAGCATGCGGGTGAGGCCGTCATGGGTGTCGACGCTGCCGATCACGAATCCGCCGCCATGGAAGAAGATCAGCGCCGGAAGCGGCTCGCCGCCGGCCGCCACCGGCGTGTAGACGCGCGCCGGAATCTCGCCGGCCGGACCGGGGATGGCGATGTTGCTCACCTTGCCGATGGGAACGTCCTTCGGCCCGGCGAAGGCCATGAGCTGGGCCAGCGCCTCGCGCGCGGTGGGCGGATCCATCTCCCACATCTTGGGCGCCGGCTGGGCGGCCACCTGGTCGAGAAACGACTTCAGAAGTGGATCGAGCGGCATGGTGCATCCTGGAATGGCGGTGGCACGAGTGTGCACGGCCGTAACCGCCACGCAAGCCGATCAGTGAATGACGATCGGCCGTTCCGGATCCAGGCGCTGGGCGAGGATGTCGTCGAGGAGAACCGACAGCGCATGCCAGAAGCTGGCGCGGTCGGAATTGCCTTCGTCTTCCAGCGACACCACGGCGCGGCGCGCAAAGTCGACCGCATAGGCGCCGTGTTCGGACGCCAGATCGGCCGCAAGTTCGCAAAGGTCGTCCGTTCCCATGCGGCGATCATCGCGCAACATGGTAAGGATCAGGTTAAGGCCCAGGAATATGCGCGAGGTCAGTTCGCCAGCACGCCACTCTTCGTGGAACCGGGGAGTGCGACGGTACGATCCACGCGTATTTTTCGCATTCAGCCCGCGTATAGTGGCACACAATTAGCCCCGGAGAGTGATAGCACCAGCGTTCGTGGCTGTCCCTCTGGCTCCATCGCCAGGCGACTAAAGCTGCGATGACAACTGCGGATAGCGTAACTCCAAGGATCACTGGAGGCTTGACCGCTCGTTTCATGCCGGCTGGCGTCATACCGGCTCGTACGCGACGGAATCGCCGATCCGGATGGTACCGCCTTTCAGAACGCGGCAGCACACGCCGCCGCGCCAATCGGGCGTCAGCGCAAGCCGCAGGCCTTCGCGCGCGCGCTCCATGAGGTGGCAGGGTGCCGTTTCCTTGGTGACCTCGAGCTCGACATCGCCGATGCGCAACACGCCGCCGGCTTCGCGCGGCCGATCGACATTGGCGACATAAAGATTGGCGCGGCGCGTCACCCATGGAAGCTCGTCGCCGAGATCGCGGCAGGCGTCCTCCCACCCTTCGCGGAACAACACGGTGACTTGCCGCAAGTGCTTGCTGCCGCGGGCATCGCCGTCCAATCCCGCTTCGAGCGAGATCGACACGCCGGCCAGTTCTTCCAGCGGGGCGCCGAGTTCGGGCGCGCGGGCGATTCCAACGAGGTTTCCGCTCATGCGATTTCGATCACATCCGATGGTGGATTCGCAGCATACAGCAGGTCGACGAGCTTGTGGCGCCGCTCCAGGGTCGCGCGCTGGTTGACATAGCCCTTGTCGGTGATCTCGTGGCCATCGATGGAGGGGGGCTCGGTCATCAGCATCACGCGGCCGATGCGGGTGGACGAGCCGGAGAACTGCGCATTGTGCGCCGCGATCCTCTCGCGCACGAACGCCCGCACCTTCGGGCTGTTGACGATCTCCTCCGCTGTTGTGCGCGACGTGTCGGCGCAAATCTCCTTCGCCACCGCGATGTTCGGCCATGCGAGCACGCCGACATGGGCCTTGTCGTGCCCGGCAATCACACAATCCTGGATCAGGGGCGATGCCGCTGCGATCGCCTGCGCGCGCAGGGTTCCAACCGACACCCAGGTGCCCGAGGTGAGCTTGAAGTCCTCCGTCACGCGGCCGTCGAAGACGAGGCCCTGTGCGGGATCGTTCTCGTCGAGGAATTTGGCGGCGTCGCCGAGGCTGTAGAAATCCTCCTCATCGAACGCCGCCTTGGTGAGATCGGGCCGGTTGAGATAGCCGGGCGTCACCGTCGGTCCCTTCACGCGGACTTCCAGCTTCAATCCGTTCGGCACAAGCTTCAGCGTGATGCCGGGGAGCGGCAGGCCTATCAGTCCGACCCGCTCGGTGATCCAGTGCACGACCGTGATGCCTTGCGTCTCCGTGGCGCCGTACATCGTCGTGAACGGTACGCGATAGCCCGTCGCGGCGATGGCCAGCGCCTGAAAGCGCTCGTAGATGTCCTGGCTGAGCGTGGCGCCGCCATAACCCGCGTAGCGCAGCTTGGCGAAGAATTTGTCGCGCAGTTCCGCGTCGCGCTCCATGGCATCGCACAGCCAGCCGAACGCGATCGGCGCCGAGCCGAACACCAGCGGCGAGATCTCGCGCAAATTGCGGATGGTCTCGTCGAACATGCCGGGCAGCGGCTTGCCGGCATCCAGAAAAACCGTGCCGCCGGCATGCAGGTTCGAATTGAAGCCGATATTGCCGGCAGAGATGTGGTTCCACGGCATCCATTCCAGACTCTGCGGAACCTCGCTCGCGTCTTCCGTGCGCAGCGCTTCGGTCGCGGCCACCACGGCGCACATCATGCCGTGGGTCTGGATCACGCCCTTGGGCATCCCGGTCGAGCCGGAGGTGAACAGGTATTTCGCCACCGTGCCGTGACCGATCTTTTCCATGGACGCCGAAACATCGCCTGTCGGCCTGGTTGCGATGAGGTCGGCGAAGCTGGTCGTGCCGCGATCGCTGATCGGCAGAACCGTCACGACTTCCGCGCCATCCAGCGGCAGCCCGGCGATTGCGCGCGAATAATACGGTCCCTGCTCGGCGAAGATCATTTTCGGCCTCGCCGTAGCGAAGACATGCTTCAGCTTGCCGTGGTCGGCGCTCATCAGCGAATAGGCGATGGAGACGGGCGCCACCGGCACGCGTGCCTTCATCGCACCCAGCATCATGCTGGCATGCGCGATGGAATTGCCGGACAGGATCATCAGCGGCGCGTCGGGCCCAAGGCCGCGGTCGAGCAGGGCCTGCGCGATGGCATCGGCGCGCCGGTTCATGTCGCCGTAGGTGATGAACCGCCACTCGCCGAGCTTGCCGTCGCCAAGCGGTGTGCGCTCGGCGATGAAATTGCGATCGGGATGTTCGCCTGCCCGCTGCTCCAGCAGATGGGCGATGGAGCGGTGCATGGAGCCCAGCGGATATTTCGAATGCAGGTAGATCGTGCCGCCCTTGCGCGTGATCTCCACGGCGGGCGGGCGCTGGGCCAGCGGCTTGAACGGCGGTTGCTTCAAATTCACCTGCAAATTCATGGCCATCACTCCCCGACGCGAAGAACTACACTTCGCGCTCGTTATTTTGTATATCTCCGCAGCCGGCGCTGGATATTGCCGGCAGGGAAAGCGCCGTGCACGGAAAAAGCATCCTTCTCATCATCGGCGGCGGCATCGCCGCTTACAAGTCTCTTGAGCTGATCCGCCGCGCCCGCGAGCGCGGGCTGACGGTGCGCGCCATCCTGACCGCCGCAGGCGCGGAGTTCATCACGCCGCTGTCGGTCTCCGCACTGACCGGCGACAAGACCTATTCGCACCTGTTCAACCTCACCGACGAAGCGGAGATGGGGCACATCCAGTTGTCGCGCTCGGCCGACCTGATTGTGGTTGCACCGACGACCGCCGATCTGATGGCCAAGCTCGCGGGCGGCCATGCCAACGATCTGGCCTCCACGGCGCTCATCGCCACCGACAAGCGCGTGCTGATGGCGCCGGCCATGAACGTGCGGATGTGGAACCATCCTGCGACGCAGCGAAATTTCGAAACGCTCAAGCGCGACGGCGTGATCTTCGTCGGGCCGAACGACGGCGAAATGGCGTGCGGCGAATTCGGTCCCGGCCGCATGGCCGAGCCCGACGAGATTGTCGATGCGATTGCGCGCGCGCTGGCTGCGGATGTGCAAGGCCCGCTCGCAGGCGTGAGTGCGCTGGTGACAGCCGGCCCGACACAAGAGCCGCTCGATCCGGTTCGCTTCCTCGCCAATCGTTCGTCCGGCAAGCAGGGCTACGCGATTGCGGACGCTCTGGCGCAGGCCGGTGCAAAGACGACGCTTGTGTCCGGCCCCGTGGACATCGCAGCGCCCGCGAATGTGAAACTGTTCAAGGTGCAGACGGCGCGCGAAATGATGGCCGCGTGCGAATCTGTTCTGCCGGTCGATGTCGCGGTATTCACCGCAGCCGTGTCGGACTGGCGGCCGGAAATCGCCGCCAACAGCAAGATGAAGAAGAGCGGCGCGCCTCCGGCCATCAAGCTCGCGGAAAACCCTGACATTCTTTCCACCGTTTCGCATTCGGCGAGGCGGCCGCGGCTGGTGATCGGGTTTGCCGCGGAAACCGACGACATCGTCGCGCACGCCAAGGACAAGCGCGCGAAGAAGGGCTGCGACTGGATCGTGGCGAACGACGTCTCACCTACCACCGGCATCATGGGCGGCGACAACAACACGGTGCATCTCGTCACCGCGGCCGGCGTGGAAGATTGGCCGGAGATGAGCAAGGCGGACGTCGGACGAAGGCTTGCCTCACGCATCGCAGAAGCATTGGGAAAAGCGGCGTGACCGTCCGCGTGACGATCCAGCGCCTCCCGCACGGGCAGGATTTGCCCCTGCCCGCTTATGCGACATCGGGCTCGGCTGGCCTCGATCTGCTCGCCGCCATTCACGAAGACATCGAGATCAAGCCCGGCGCGCGCGCGGCAATTCCCTGCGGCATCGCCATCGCGCTTCCCGAAGGATACGAGGCGCAGGTGCGGCCGCGCTCGGGGCTGGCGCTCAACCACGGCGTCACGCTGCTCAACGCGCCCGGCACGATCGACAGCGACTATCGCGGTGAGATCAAGGCCATCCTGATCAATCACGGCGAGACATCGTTCCACGTGTCGCGCGGCATGAAGATCGCGCAGATGGTGATCGCGCCGGTGACGCAGGTGGCCTTCGAAGAAGCAGCGGAGCTTTCGCAAACCGCGCGGGCGGCGGGCGGCTTCGGCTCGACCGGCCACACGGTGAAAGCGTGACCCCATGCTGAAGCTGTCGCGCAAAACCCTGCTGGCGCTCGAAGCGGTGATCGACATCGCGTTCAACGCGCGGCCCGAGCCGGTGCAAGCCAAGGAGATCACCGCGCGCCAGGGCGTGCCGCAGCGCTATCTCGAGCAGGTGATGCAGCAATTGGTGCGGGCCGGAATCCTCAAGGGCGTGCGCGGTCCGCGCGGCGGCTATCGCCTCGCCCGCGAGCGGCGCCGCATTTCCGTGGGCGACATCGTGCGCGTGGCGGAAACGGTCGAGGACGAGAACGGCGACGACGGCAAGCCACGCTCCGAGCTGGGCGCGCGCATCGTCACGCCGCTGATCCATTCGCTGCAGAACGAGGTGATGCAACGGCTCGATGCCATCACCATCGAGGATCTGTGCCGGCGCGCGCGGACCGAAGGTGTCGAAGGCGGCACGGTCGCCGCCGATTTCACGATTTGACCAACCTCCCCACAGAGGCGGAGGTAAAGGAGACAAAATGCACAACCCCGGCCGCGGCCGCGTCTACAACGACATCACTGAAACCATCGGCGACACCCCGCTCGTCCGCCTCAACCGCATGGCGAAGGATGCCGGTGCGAAGGCGGACATCCTGCTCAAGCTCGAATTCTTCAATCCCATCGCAAGCGTGAAGGACCGCATCGGCGTCTCCATGATCGAGGCGATGGAGAAGCGCGGCCTCATCACGCCGGGCAAGAGCGTGCTGGTGGAACCGACCAGCGGCAACAC
>DATIYG010000294.1:0-3512 GCA_035517755.1 Rhizomicrobium sp.
GTGGTCCGGATGCCAGCAATCGAAATCCGTCACCATGGCGACGAGCCCGTACGGCAGCTCCGCCTCGCGCGCCAGCTTCGCTTCCGGCATCGCCGTCATGCCGATGACCGAGCAGCCCCACGAACGATAGAGGTTGGATTCGGCAAGCGTGGAGAATTGCGGGCCTTCCATCGCGAGATATGTTCCGCCGCGCGCGCTCGCGATGCCCTCTTCCTGCGCTGCCGCGTAAAGCGCATCGGCCAGCTTCGCGTCGATCGGATGCGCCATGGAGACATGCGCCACGAAGCCGGGGCCGAAGAAGCTCTTTTCGCGCGCGTGGGTGCGATCGATGAACTGGTCGACCATCACGAAGGTGCCGGGAGCCAGCTCCTCGCGGAAGGAGCCGCAAGCCGAGACCGAGATCACATCCGTCACGCCGGCGCGCTTCAGGGCATCGATGTTGGCGCGGTAGTTGATCGAGGTCGGCGAATGGATGTGGCCGCGGCCGTGTCGCGGCAGGAACACCATGTCGACGCCCGCAAGCCTTCCGAACAGCAGCTCATCGGACGGCTTGCCCCACGGCGAGGTCACGCGCTCCCAATGCGCGTTCTCCAGGCCGTCGATGTCGTAGACGCCGCTGCCGCCGATGATGCCGAGAACGGTTGCTGTCATGGTTTCTCATGGTTCGTGGCTCGCCCGCTTTGCGCGCGAGCACCTCACCATGACGCAAATGGCTACGGTTTATCAATCGCCCGTCATCCTGAGGTGCCGCGCAAAGCGCGGCCACGAAGGATGACTAATGAACGTCCCGCCAGACGCGGCGATAGGAGAGATAGAGCAGGAAGGACAACCCGATCAGGAACAGCATCACCTCGAACCCGAGGTGCTTGCGCTCCTCCATCTTGGGTTCCGACGTCCACGACAGGAACGTCGCCACATCGTGGGCTTCCTGGTCCACCGTTGCCTTGGTGCCGTCCGAGTAGGTGACCTGATTGGCCGACAGCGGCGGCGGCATCGAGATGTTGCGGCCCGCGAAATACGGGTCGTAATATTTGCCTTCCTGCACCTTGAAGCCATGCGGCACCGGCGATCCGTCGCCGGTCACGATCGAGTAGACGTAGTCGGCACCGCCCGCCCGCGCCTTGACGATCAGCGACAGATCGGGCGGCACAGCACCGCCATTGGCGGCGCGCGCAGCGTTCTCGTTGGCGAACGGCGGCGGGAAATGGTCGGCGGGAATGCCGGGCCGCTTAAGGCGATTGCCCTTGTCGTCGAAGATCTCGCCCTTGTCGTTCGGATCGGCATCGATCTGGTAGCCGGCCGCGATGGCCTTCACCTGCGGATCGGTGAAGAATCCGGAACCGCCATTATCCGACGAGAGGTCGTGGAACGACACGCGGTTGAGGCTGTGACAGGCGGAGCAGACTTCCTTGTACACCTGGAAGCCGCGCTGCAGGGCGGCGCGGTCGTAATGGCCAAACGGGCCTTCGAACGACCAGCCGGGCTGCTTTGGCGGCAACGGGTTGGTATCCAGTGCGAGCGCCGCACCGCTGGCGGCAATCACGGCAACGATGGGAAGGGCGAACCGAGCAAAGCGCATGATGGTCATCCTCTACTCGGCGGGTGCCATGACGGAGGTCGCGATGGTTGCGGGCAAGGGCTTGGGCGTCTCGAACAATCCCAGGAGCGGCAGGATCACCCAGAAATAGGCGAAGTAGTACGCCGTGCCGAGACGGGCGAAGGGCAGCATCGGGATGCCGGTTCCAGGGAACACCGCATCGGGACGATGAGCGCCGAGATAACCGAGCAGGATGCAATCGATCACCAGCGCCCAGAAGAATTGTTTGGCGAGCGGCCGGAAGCGCATCGATCGCACGCGGCTCGTATCCGTCCACGGCACGAACAGGAGCGTGATGAGCGCGCCGAACAGAACGATCACGCCGATCAACTTCTGCGGGATGGAGCGCAGCATCGCGTAGAACGGCAGCAGATACCATTCCGGCACGATCTCCGGCGGCGTCACCATCGGATTGGCGGGCGTGTAGTTGTCCGGCTCGACGAAGAAGTTGGGCGCATAGAACACGACGAACGCGAACAGCAGGACGAACAGGCAGAGATAGAAGCCGTCCTTCGCCGTGTAATACGGATGGAACGGCACCGTGTCCTGCGGACCCTTCACGTCGATGCCGAGCGGGTTGTTGTTGCCCGGCACGTGCAGCGCCCAGATGTGCAGCACCACGACGCCGGCGATCACGAACGGCAGCAGGTAGTGCAGCGAGAAGAAGCGGTTCAACGTCGGATCGCCCACGGCGAAGCCGCCCCACAGCCATTGCGTGATGGCCGTGCCGACATGCGGCAGCACCTGATCGATCGAGGTGAACAGATTGGTGATGACGGTGGCGGCCCAGAACGACATCTGGCCCCACGGCAGGACGTAGCCGAGGAAGGCGGTGGCGATCATCAGGATGTAGATGATGACGCCCAGGATCCACAGCACTTCGCGGGGCGCCTTGTACGAGCCGTAATAGAGGCCGCGGAAGATGTGGATGTAGACGGCGAAGAAGAAGAACGACGCGCCGTTGGCGTGAACGTAGCGCAGCAGCCAGCCGTAATTCACATCGCGCATGATCCCGTTCTCGACGGAATCGAAGGCGAGACCCGAGTTCGGCACATAGTGCATCGCCAGCACGATGCCGGTGACGATCTGGATGCCGAGCATGAAGGCGAGGATGCCGCCGAAAGTGTACCAGACGTTCAGGTTCCGCGGTGTCGGGAACGTCGTCATCGTGTCGTTGGCGAGCCGCAGGATCGGCAGGCGCTGGTCGAGCCAGCGCGTGAACCCGGTCTTCGGAACGTAGGTCGATTGTCCGGCCATCATGTCGCTCCGTTAGCCGATCTTGATCTTCGTGGGACTGAGATACGAGTAGGGCGGAATGTACATGTTCTCGGGCGCCGGCCCTTTGCGGATGCGGCCCGCGGTGTCGTACTGCGAACCGTGGCACGGGCAAAGATAGCCGCCGTAGTCGCCCTGGTGGTCGAGCGGAATGCAGCCGAGATGCGTGCAGATTCCGATCATGATCAGCCATTCCGGCTTGAACATGCGGTCCTGGTCGGTGGCAGGCGCATCGTCCGGCAGGTTGGCGTTGCGGGCGAGCTGATCGGGAAGACTGGAAACCGGCACGGCCCGGGCCTCAGCGATTTCCTTCGGCGTACGATGCCGGATGAAGATCGGCTTGCCGCGCCACATGGTGGTGACCTGCTGACCCACCTGGACCGGCGTCAGATCGAATTCAACGGACGACAATGCCAGCACCGACGCGCTGGGGTTCATCTGGTCGATGAACGGCCAGGCTGCCAGAGCAGCGCCGACACCGGCAGCCGCTCCCGTCGCGAGGTAAATGAAGTCACGGCGCGTGGGCTCGGCCGCTGTCGTGGTTGCCACGGATATCACCCTTGTGAATCAGGCGCTCCGGGAAGGAGGAGACCACACCGCGCAACCCCCGGAAATCCTGCGCGGCTCGATTTGCGGGGGG
>DATIYG010000295.1:0-4420 GCA_035517755.1 Rhizomicrobium sp.
TCAGTTCGAAAACGGCCCCATGGTTGGTATCGCCGCCGACATTTGCCGTTCCGAAGAAATTGCCGTCGCTGTCGCGGATCAGCGCATCCTGGGGGTTCCTGCCGTCGTGGCAGCTGCCGTCCTGACAGAAGGCATGGAGCAGCTGGTACTGCACGGCGGATGCGCTGCCGGCGCACACTGTAAATGCGGCGGCGAAGGCCGCCGTCCCAAGGATGTGGCCCAGTACAGCGGACAAGCGACTCTTGCGCATCGAACCCTCTCATCGACAGGTAGGGGGCGCTGCTGCGTTCCAGGGTCGGATTCTGGGCGCAACTGGCCCCGACGCACCGAATTTGCCGGGCAGAGCGCAAGTCCGTCTTGGCGGAAAACGACAAAGTGTGGTGCTGAAAACGACTCAACCTTCGGCTATGCTCCGCTCATTGGGGACCAGCTGCTGCGGTGTGAACCCATGCCGGACGCAGATACGAGCGCGCAGGAGAAGGCGGCCGCTGCCGGTGGCTCGCCGAGCTTCCGCTTCTCGACGGAGGAACTGCCGGAGCGCGACCGCGAGCCCATGTTCCGCGAGGTGTTCGGACGCAACATCCTTGGCGTCGACGTCGCGGAGTCGCTGGGTGACGACCGCTTCAGCGCCGATATTTTCGTAAAGCAGCTGCCCGGACTCAACATCCTCTGGGCCGATTATTCGTCGTTGCGCGGAGGCCGCACGCGCGCGCAGCTTGCCGATGGGAGGGACAGCTTCGTCTTTCAGTGGTCGGCTTCGCCGGGCGTCGGCAATTATGCTGGTCACGAGCACGACCTTGCTCCCGACGACGGCATTCTCATTTCCTCTGCCGATCCGGGCATTCTGCTTCTGCAATCGCCTGCGCCGATGGTGAGCTTTGCATTGCCGCGCGAAGCACTCCGGCCGATGCTCCGGAACGGTGAGGATTGCGCGGGACGGCCGGTGCTGGCGAACACACCCGCGTTCCGCCTTCTTCGTCACTACATCGAAATGTTGCGCGGGGAGGAAGCCGTTGTTGCGCCGGAGTTGCAAAGACTGGCTGTGATGCACGTTTGCGATCTGCTGGCGGTCGCATTGGGCGCGACACGCGAAGCGGGACATGCAGCACAACGCGGGGTTGGAGCCGCGCATTTGACCGCGATCAAGAAGGAAATTGCCGCGAATGCGGGCGGCAGATGCACGGTGGAAACCGTTGCCACGCGGCACGGGCTTTCTCAGCGTCACGTGCAGCGACTGTTCGAGCAGGACGGAACGAGCTTCACCGAATATCTTCGCGAGCAGCGCCTTCTGACTGCATACCGGATGCTTGCCAGCCCACGCTTTTCGCGAATGCGCATTAGCGATATCGCATTCGAGGCGGGATTCAGCGATCTGTCGTGGTTCAACCGGCAATTCCGCACCCGGTTCGGCGCATCGCCTGGTGACGTCCGCAATCCCGGACTCAAGCGATAGCGATCAGACCAGCGCGCCGTGGCAGTGCTTGAACTTGCGTCCTGAGCCGCACGGGCAGGGCGCGTTGCGCTGGACCTTGCCCCAGGTCGATGGGTCGTTCGGATTGACCGGCACGTCGCGCATGCGCGTGACGCGCACGTCCGCAGCTTCGCCGCCCTGAAACACTTCGTCTTCGCCGGTCAGCGGATTGATGTGGTGGGCCTGCATGATGCGCGGCTCGTTCATCTCGAGCGGCTGCGGCGGCGCCTCCACATTGATCTGCAGGTGCATGAGCTGGCGCACGACGTCGGAGCGCATCTTGGCGAGCAGTGCCTCGAACAGCTCGAAGGCCTCGCTTTTGTACTCGTTGAGCGGATCGCGCTGGCCGTAGCCGCGCAGGCCCACATACTGGCGCAGATGATCGAGGTTGACGATGTGCTCGCGCCAGTCGTGATCGAGTGTTTGCAGCAGGATCGTCTTCTCGACGTAACGCATGATGTCGGAGCCGACGTTTGCCGCCCGCTCGGCGGCACGCTTGTTCACGGCGGTAAGGATGCGGTCGCGCACTTCCTCGTCGGCGATGCCTTCTTCCTTGGTCCAGTCGATGACCGGCAATTCCACGCCGAAGATCTTGAACACTTCGTCGTGCAGACCGGCAGCGTCCCATTGCTCGGCATAGGCCTTCTCGGGAATGTGGCGGGCGACGAGGTCTTCCACCACCTGCTCGCGGAAATCGGCGATCTGGTCGCTGACATCGTCGGCGCGCATGATCTCGCGGCGCTGCTCGAACACAACCTTGCGCTGATCGTTCAGCACGTTGTCGTATTTGAGGATGTTCTTGCGGATTTCGAAGTTGCGCGCTTCGACCTTCTGCTGGGCCTTCTCTAGCGCCTTGTTCACCCAGGTGTGCGAGATCGCTTCGCCCTTTTCGAGACCGAGGCGCGTCAGCACCGCATCCATGCGCTCCGATCCGAAGATACGCATGAGGTCGTCCTGCAGGGACAGGAAGAACTTCGATGCGCCGGGATCGCCCTGGCGCCCCGAACGGCCGCGCAGCTGGTTGTCGATGCGGCGGCTTTCGTGCCGCTCGGTGCCCATGATGTAGAGGCCGCCGGAGGCCAGCACCTTTTCCTTGTCGACCGCCACTTCGTTGCGGATCTCCGCCGAGCGTCGCGCCAGTTCCACCTCGTCGAGCACGCCGCCGAGTTCGTTGCGGATGCGCATGTCGGCATTGCCGCCGAGCTGAATGTCGGTGCCGCGGCCTGCCATGTTGGTGGCGATGGTGACGGCGCCGGAAACGCCGGCCTGCGCCACGATGATGGCTTCCTGCTCGTGGTAGCGTGCGTTCAGCACGTTGTGCCGGATCTTGCGCTGCTTCAGCAGGGCCGAAAGCTGTTCCGATTTCTCGATGGAGGTCGTGCCGACGAGAACCGGCTGGTTGCGCTCGCGGCACTCCTCGATCAGCTTGATGATCGCGTCGTTCTTCTCGTCCAGCGTGCGGTAGACCTCGTCGTCCTGATCGTTGCGGATCATGGGACGGTTGGTCGGCACCTCGGCCACGTCGAGCTTGTAGATGTCCATGAACTCGGCGGCTTCGGTGAGCGCGGTGCCGGTCATGCCCGCAAGCTTGCTGTAGAGTCGGAAATAGTTCTGGAAGGTGATCGAGGCGAGCGTCACGTTCTCCGGCTCGATCTTTGCGTTTTCCTTGGCTTCCAGCGCCTGATGCAGTCCGTCGGAATAGCGGCGGCCTTCCATCATGCGGCCGGTGAATTCGTCGATGATGATGACCTTGCCGTCCTTCACGATGTAGTCGCGGTCGCGCAGGAACAGCTTGTGCGCCTTCAGCGCCTGGTTGACGTGATGGACGAGGGTGATGTTCTCGATGTCGTAGAGATCGCCGGACTCAAGCAGCTTGGCCTCTCGGAGCCAGTCGACCATCTTCTCGTTGCCGGATTCGTTCAGCGTGACGGTCTTCTGCTTCTCGTCGAGCTCGAAATCCTCCTTCTCGAGCTTCGGAATCAGCGCGTCCACATTGCGGTAGAGCTCGGTCTGATCTTCCGTCGGACCCGAGATGATGAGCGGCGTGCGCGCCTCGTCGACCAGGATAGAGTCCACTTCGTCGACAATGGCGTAGGCGTGTTCGCGCTGCACCATCGTGGCGATGGAGAATTTCATGTTGTCGCGCAGATAATCGAAGCCGAACTCGTTGTTGGTGCCGTAGGTGACGTCGGAGTGATAGGCCTCGCGGCGCTGTTCGTCGGTCAGATTGTGCAGGATGACGCCGACCGACAAACCGAGGAACTGGTAGATCTGTCCCATCCATTCGGAGTCGCGGCGGGCGAGATAGTCGTTCACGGTGACGACGTGCACGCCTTTGCCGGTGAGAGCATTCAGATAGACGGGCAAGGTGGCGACGAGAGTCTTGCCTTCGCCGGTCTTCATCTCTGCGATGCTGCCGCCATGCAGCACCATGCCGCCGACGAGTTGCACGTCGAAATGCCGCTGGCCGAGCGTGCGCTTGGCCGCCTCGCGCACGACCGCAAAGGCTTCCGGCAGGAGATCGTCAAGGGTTTCGCCTTTCGCCAGCCGCTCCTTGAATGCCGGCGTCATGGCCTTGAGCTCTTCGTCGCTCATCGCCTGGAAGCGCGGTTCGAGGGCGTTGATCTCCTCGACTCGGGCAAACATGGGACGAAGCTTTCGCTCGTTGAGGGAGCCAAAGAAACGCTGCGCGATGGCGTTGAAGCCGAGCATGAAGTCCTCTGATGGGGCGGGCGCCGGCCAGCCGTTAAAGCCGGCCGATCCGGCAATGCGCAACTGGCCGCGGAGGTTTCCCCTCCGAGCCCGCGCGCGGGGGAGAGATAAGAACCGTCTCCCCCCTTGTCAATTCAAGGTTTTATGCCCCATTTGCACGGGTTCGACAGGGCTGAGGCAGTGCATCAAATGGCGGCCAGGAAGGGTACCGGCAAGGCCGTTGCGGCGAAGGCATCG
>DATIYG010000296.1:0-4935 GCA_035517755.1 Rhizomicrobium sp.
CAGCATCTTGAGGTCGGAGCTGGTCGGCAACTCCAGCTTCAGGAGATCACGAAGCAGTGCCTGCGGAATGCGGATGGTCTGGTCTTCGATCGAGCGGCCGGATGAATTGGCGAGATCGGCGAAGTTCAGGCCCGCCACCATGGCAACGTCCATGTTGAAGTAGAAGCGCGGATTGCACTCGATGAGCCAGACATCGCCGTTGCCGTCGATCCGGGCGTCGAAATTGATCACGCCGTCGAGGTTCAGATCCCGCGCGATATCGGCGGCCAGCGCCGCCAGTTCGGGTTCCTCGACAAATTGGAAAACGTCGTTCGGATGATGATAGACGACCTGCTTCTCGACCTTTCCATTGCGGCAGAAGATGGTGATGGAGCGGTCTTCGCCTTCGACGAAGTCCTGAACCAGGATCGGCGAATAGTCGAGCGTGGCGACAATGTTGCTGGAATTGTTCGCGTCGAGCCGCACAACGCCGATGCTGCCGGCGCGGTTGACCGGCTTGGCCATCGCCGGGAGACGAATGTCGCCGCGCGCCAGAGCGCCGCCAAGCGCATCGCGCGAAGCGAACAACAGACCTTTCGGGTGCCGCAGGCCGCGCTCCGTGCAATACGCCATGAAGCGATCCTTGGTCCCGAGCTCTTCGAGCGCGTCGTGATCGGGCATCGGGAACACGTCGGTCTCGAGCTGGCTGCGGATGCGCGCAAGATAGAGGGTGGTCTGAAAGTCGCCCGGCAGGATCATGTCGATCTGCATCTGCGCCGCCAGCGCGTCGAGTTGCGGCGCGGCGACGCTGTCATCCTCAAGCTCGAAGGAAAATGGCTGGAAGGACTTGCAATAGCGCGAAAGGGCGAGCGGACGGGCATATTCGCTGCCGGCGACGTAAATGTCGGCGCCCAGCGCGGCCGCGCAGCGCAGCACGCGATACTGCGCCACGAATCCGTTTGCCAGAACGAGAAGGTTCACCCGCGTCCGCTCCAAGACCGGAGCGTCCGCTGCAGGAAATGTGCCTCGATGCGCCGGCGCTTAACCATCATGGCGCAGCGCCAGCTGTGCCATTTCTGTGCAAGGGCGAGCGGGCCGGGGCGATCGTTCCAGCCCGCCCGGCTTTCGTCAGGCGTGCGGAGGCGCGCTGTACGCGGTGAATTCTCCCAGCGCGCAGACCTCACCAGTCTGAAGAACGCGGATGGGGACCACGTTCGAGCAGATCTGGTCGGTGTGCGTGACATAGGCGAAGCCGTTGTACTTCAGCCCGGGACACGGACCTTTCAGCGTGTTCCGCCACACCCTCCCGTCCTTCATGTGAAAGAGGATGGTTTGCGGCGCGACGTAATTGGTGTGGTCGATCTGGTATTGCCACAGGCAAACGCCGCCTCCGGTGGTGGTACCGGCGCCATTTTGCGCCATCGCGCTTCCTGCGTACGCGAAGCTTGCCGCAAGAGCCGCTGCGATCAATTTGCTTCTCATCGGTGTCATTCCTACGCTGTGCGCCCCTCGCGCGATGGGATTGTCTCCCATGGGAGGGTCCACTGCAATCGGCTCAATCACCCGGCGCAGGGGTAGGCGTTGACGTTGGCGTGATCGGCACAAAGGGGCCAAGCAGGCAAATGGAGCCGGTGTGCAGCACCCGGATGGATTGCAGATTGCCGCAGATCTTGTCCGGCGGCGTCGTGACGTAACTGAAGCCGAACATCCTCAGGCCGGGGCAATGGTTCTTCAGGGTATTGCTGTAGGAGGTGCCGTTCTTCATGTGAAAGATGATCGTCTGGTCATCGACGGCCTTGGTGTGATCGATACGATAGCCATCAAGACACACATTGCGGCTTGCCGATGGCTGGGCATGCGCGAGCGTGATCACCGAGTTCGCACACAGCATAAGTGCGATCAGCAGACTCTTGCGCATTTTCAATGCTCCTTTTTCCGATCTCGCGGCGCGCCCAAACGACTATGACCCCGGCGGAGAACCGCTGTCCGTCGTGGGCGGCGGCGGCGGCGGGGAATTGTCGTCGTCTTGCGGCGGCTCGTCTTCGCTGGGCGAAAGCTGATCCGTATTGTCGTCCGGCGGACCGGCATCCGGGTTGTCGGACCCGTTGTCGTTGCTGTCGGGTCCGGACATGTCTTCATCGGCGGGCGGTGCATCCGAATCCGAAGCGTCCGGCGGAGGCGCCGTCGCATCGAGATCATCATCCGGCGGCGCCTGATCGGCAACTGTGCTGTCATCGGGCGGCGGTGGTGGCGTTGCATTCGCCGCGGCACCGGCCTTGAGATCGGCGATCAAAGCATCGAGCCGCGGCGAGGGATTCGTTTCGTTCGCTACGCGCGCGCGTTCAAGGCATTGATCGACGGCCGCCGGGGCCAGATTGACCTGTCCACAATCCGCAAGGATCGCCTCTTCGCTATCGCCCTGCATGCAGGCGGCGGTACCAATCGGAAGAATAAGGCCGAGCGCAAGCATCGCGATTCGCTGCATCATTGGTCTGCCCCGCCGTGCCTCTTCCACCGTATTGTGATCCCGATTCCGGCGGGAGCAACCCCCGCCTTGACTTGGAGGGTCGGCTTCACGATGGTCCGCCCTTCCCAAGAACCCGAGGAGAACGCTCGTGTCTGCGCCCGCTGCCGTGCCCAATGTGACCGTTACCTTACCGGACGGTAAGGGACTGACGGTGGCGCGCGGGACAACGCCGGCGGCCATTGCAGCCGGAATCGGGCCTGGACTTGCCAAGGCAGCGCTCATTGCGGAAGTGAACGGAAAGCCATGGGACCTGTTCCGCCCGCTGGAAGGCGACGCACAACTCAGGATCATCACAAAGAAGGATCCGGAAGCGCTCGAACTCATCCGGCACGACATGGCACATGTGCTCGCGATGGCCGTGCAGGCGCTTTATCCGGGCACGCAGGTGACCATCGGCCCGGCGATCGAGGATGGCTTCTACTACGACTTTGCGCGCGACGAACCGTTCACGCCCGAGGATCTGCCGAAGATCGAAGCCAAGATGCGCGAGATCATCAAGGCGGGTTTGCCGACGCACCGCGAAGTGTGGCCGCGCGACAAGGCTGTCGCGCACTTCCGGGGCATCGGCGAGGCGTACAAGGCGGAGCTGATCGAAAGCATTCCGGCCGGCGAAGACGTCTCGATCTACTGGCATGGCGATTGGCACGATCTGTGCCGCGGTCCCCACTTCGAGACGACGGCGAAGATCCCGGATGCGTTCAAGCTGACGAAGATTGCCGGCGCCTATTGGCGCGGTGACGCGAAGAACGCGCAGCTGCAGCGCATCTACGGCACCGCCTGGCGCGACCAGAAGGAGCTCGACGCCTACCTCCTCAAACTCGAAGAGCAGGAGAAGCGCGACCATCGCAAGCTCGGCCGCGAGCTTGAGCTCTTTACCTTCTCGCCGGATGTCGGCGCAGGACTGCCCCTGTGGCTGCCGAACGGCATGGTGATCCGGCAGGAGCTGGAATTCCTCGCGCTGCAGGAAGAACGCAAGGAAGGCTATCGCCGCGTAGCCTCTCCGCACATCGCCAAGGAGGCCCTGTATTACCGGTCGCGCCACCTGCCCTATTACAACGAGGGCATGTACTCGCCGCTCGATATCGATGGCGAGAACTATTACCTGCGGCCGATGAATTGCCCGCACCATCACCTCATCTATGGGGCGACGCGGCATTCCTACCGCGAGATGCCGATCCGCATTGCCGAGTATGGGCAAGACTATCGTTACGAAGCGTCCGGCGGCCTCTCCGGACTCATGCGCGTGCGCGGCTTCTGCATGAACGATGCGCACATCTATTGCCGCTACGACCAGGCGAAAGATGAGTTCATCCGCGTCCTGCACCTGCATGCCCGCTACTACGAACTGATGGGCATCAAGGACTACTACATGCGGCTGTCGCTGCCGGACATGAACAAGCTCGACAAGTATGTTGACGAGCCGGAGAAATGGGTTGCTGCGCTCGAGATCATCAAGCAGGCGATGCAGGAGTCGGGGTACAGATACGTCGAGGGCAAAGGCGAAGCGGCGTTCTATGGTCCCAAGATCGACTTCATGATCCGCTCGGCGATCGGCACCGAATACACGATCTCCACCAACCAGCTCGATTTCCTCGCCACCGAAACCTTCGACCTGAAGTACATCGGGGAAGACGGCGCGGAGCACCCGGTCTATGTGATCCATCGCGCGCCGCTCGGCACGCACGAGCGCTTCACCGCGTTCCTGATCGAACATTATGCCGGAGCGTTCCCGGTGTGGCTCGCACCCATCCAGGCGCGCATCGTTCCGATCAGCGAGAAGGCGAATGATTATGCGGAGGCGGTCCGCCGCAAGCTGTTCGAAGCGAAGGTCGTGAATGGAACCGGTGGTTTGCGCATCGACATCGATACCTCGGCCGAGCGCATGCAGAAAAAGATCCGGGACGCCCAGCTGCAGAAGATTCCCTACATGCTTGTGGTGGGCGAGCGTGAGGCGGCGGAAGGAAAAGTCGCGGTGCGCTTGCGCTCAGGCAAGGACCTCGGCCCCATGCCGCTCGAGACCTTCATTTCGCGAATCAAGCAGGAAGCCGAAACGCGGAACGATTTCTCGGACTGACGGTCCGGCTCAGCGCTGCATCTGCATCATCTGCTGCATGGGCATCAAGTTGTGATTGAGGTGGTCCATGATCCACACGGAACCGAAGATCACCAGCCCCACGATCAAGAGACCGAACGCCAGCGCCAGGATGTTGTTGGTGTTGTCGGGCGCGGTGGTGAGGTGAAGGAAGAACACCAGATGGATTCCCATCTGCGCCACCGCGAGCGTGGCCAGCGCCATGGGAATTCCCGGATCGTAGATCAGGTGCGTCTTCGCCACCCAGAACGATGCAATCGTCAGCAGGATCGCGAGACTTAACCCCAGGATATAGGTCGGCAGATGTGCGAGATGCTCGTCGCTGGCGCCACCGACA
>DATIYG010000297.1:0-11029 GCA_035517755.1 Rhizomicrobium sp.
AGATCGGCGTGGCGGATACGCACATCCACGATGGTGATGCCGAAGCCTTTCGCTTCCTGATTCATGTTGTCGCGAATGTCGCGCATCAGCTCGGCGCGGCGCGCCGACAGGACGGCGGCGAAATTCTGCGAGCCCAGCACGCGGCGGACATTGGAACTCAGGATCGACGTCAGCCGGATCTGGGCAGTGTCGAGATCGTACAGTGATTGATAGAAGCGCAAGGGATCGAGGATGCGCCAGCGCGCGAAGGCATCCACCACCAGGCGCTTCTTGTCCTGCGCGATAACTTCCTCGGACGGGGCTTCCAGATTGAGCAGCCGCTTGTCGATATAGACGACGCTCTGCGCCCACGGAATCTTGGTGTGCAGCCCCGGCTCGGTGACGATCTCGCGCGGGGCGTTGAACTGCAGCAGAATCGCCAACTCCGTCTGCCGCACCGTGTAGAAGCACGACAGGATGAAGATCAGCACGGCCAGGACGGCGATGCCGCCGGCAAGCAGGGGCGTGCGGTTCATTGCGAACCTCCCCCCTGTGTAGCCGCGGCAGCGGGTGCCCCCTGCGACGCTGGCGGACCGACCACCGTGACGGTTTCGCCGCCCCGTCCGATCGTCTGCGGCGGGAGATACGGAATGATGTTCTTCGCCGCGTTCTCGTCGACGATCACCTTGTTCATCGGCGCGAACACATGGGACATGGTCTCAAGATACATGCGCTTGCGGGTGACTTCCGGCGCTTTCTTGTATTCCTCATAGACGGAGATGAAGCGCTTGGCCTCGCCGCTCGCTTCAGCAATCACCTTCTGACGATAGGCTTCCGCCTGCTGCACGATCTGCGCGGCCTGTCCGCGGGCCTCTGGGATCACCTTGTTGGAATAGGCCTCGGCCTCGTTGCGCATGCGGTCCTGATCGGTGCGCGCGGCCTGCACGTCGCGATAGGCATCGATCACCTGCGCCGGCGGATCGACCTTCTGCATCTGCACGCGCGTGATGGTGACGCCGGCGCCGTAGAGGTCGAGCGCCTTCTGCATCAGGTCGCGCACCTGGATCTGCACCGGCTCGCGGTCCTGCGTAAGAATGGGCTCGATCTGGTTCTGGCCCACCACCTCGCGCATGGCGCTTTCCGCCACTGCCTTGATCGCCTGATCGGGATTGTCGACGTTGAAGAGATAGGCGCCGGCGTCTTTGATCACCCAGAACACGGTGAAGTTCACATCGACGATATTCTCGTCGCCGGTCAGCATGTGGCTTTCGTCCTCGATGTCCTCTGTCACCATCTGATCGTTGGAATCGAGCGTCTGCTTGTAGCCTATGTTGATCTGGTTCTCCTTGGTGACCTCCGGCGTCTCCACGGTCTCGATCGGCCACGGCAGGTGATAGTTCATGCCGGGTGCGGTGCGCGCGACGAACCTGCCGAACCGCAGCACCACGCCCTGCTCGCGGGCGCCGACGAAATAGACTCCCGACAGCAGCCAGACGACGACGATGCCGAGCAGAATGATGAGCAGGCTGCCGGCGCCGAATCCGCTCCCGCCCGGAAGCAGACCGCGCAGACGCTCCTGACTGCGCCGCAGGAAGTCTTCGACATCGGGCGGCCGATTGCCGCCGCCTCTGCCGCCGCCATTGGATTGCGGCGGCCGGCCCCACGGCCCGCGATTGCCGTCGTCACCGCCGCCTGTCTGGTTCGTCCAGGGCATGAAAGGTGTTCGCCCCGAAGCGGATCGCGCCCCAGCGCTTCCTTGTTTCCAAATCCGGGACGGTTATATGAGGCTCCCCCGCAAGGCGCAAACAACGGATGCCAGTGACAAAAGACGACGTGCTGAAGGCGTTGGCCGCGGTGATCGATCCGGCGAGCGGCAAGAGCGTCGTCGAGGCCGGGCTGATCGAGGGCCTCGTGGTGCGCGACGGTCATGTCGGGTTTGCGATCGAGGTCGATCCGGCGCGAGGCCGATCCGCAGAGCCGCTGCGCAAGGCCTGCGAGGACGCGGTGTCGAAATTGCCGGGCGTCCTGTCGGTCACGGCCGTGCTCACGGCCCATCAGGGGCAGGCCCCTGCGCGGCCGGCGCCCCAGCCCCAGCCGCACGCCCATCCGCCGCGCCCGGCGGGCATTCCCGGGGTGGATTCGGTGATCGCGGTGGCCAGCGGCAAGGGCGGGGTCGGCAAATCGACGGTCGCCGTGAATCTGGCCCTCGGGCTGGCAAAGCTTGGCCTCAAGGTGGGCCTGCTCGATGCGGATATCTATGGCCCGTCGGTGCCGCGTCTTCTTGCCATCAGGGAGAAGCCGCAAACCGATGGCCGCATGCTTCGCCCGATCGAGAAGTTCGGAATCAAGACGATGTCGATCGGATTTCTTGTCGGCGAAGAGTCGCCGCTCGTGTGGCGAGGGCCGATGGTGCAAAGCGCGCTGACGCAGATGATGAATGATGTCGCCTGGGCGCCACTCGATGTGCTCGTGCTCGACATGCCGCCGGGCACGGGCGATGCGCAACTCACCATCGCGCAACGCGTGCCGCTCAAAGGCGCAGTGATTGTTTCGACGCCGCAGGACATCGCGCTTATCGATGCCCGCAAGGGCCTTCAGATGTTCCGCAAGACCGAAGTGCCGATTCTCGGAATCGTCGAAAACATGAGTGTGTTCGTTTGTCCCCACTGCGGTGAGGAGTCGCACATCTTCGGCCACGGTGGTGCGCGTGCCACGGCGGCCGAACTCGGCGCGCCATTCCTCGGCGAGATTCCGCTCGTTCCGGCGATCCGCGAGACATCGGACGCCGGCACGCCGATTGTCGCACGCGATCCCGACAGCAAGGAAGCCCAGGCGTTCCTTGCATTGGCTGCAAAGGTTGGGGAAAACCTGAAGGTGCCGCAACGCGCGGCGCCACGAATTGTGATTGAGTAGGGGTTTTCGGGGGAGCTCCATGGCGACGCCCAAGCCGCAGGTGCGAAGTACGTTCGCGACGCCGGTTTGCGTCCACTATCTTCCGGTCGCATCGGAAGTGAATGCGGAGCTGCGTCCGGTCGTGCTCGAGAAGATGCAGGCGAATGGAACGACGTCGCCGCGCGGTCAGGGTTGGCGTTCGCAACCGGATTTTGAATCCTGGGGCGGCAACGGTGCGCAGACTCTGTTTCGCATGTTGCGCGAACTCGCCGACAGCATCACCGCAACGCGTGCCGCCGGCCGCGTCAATCTCGATTGGAAGATCAGCGCCGCCGCTGCGGTGCGGCACAAGGGCGAGTATCTCGATATTTCGCCACGGCCCGGCGCGTTCTGGGCCGGTGTCTACGTCATCGATGATGGCTACAACAAATCGGACGATGAATCGCTCGGCGGTGAATGCGAGCTTGCCGATCCGCGCGGGGCGCTGCCGGCCATGATCGCCCCCAACCTCGCCTTCCGCATCCCGGGGGGTGTCACGGCGGGCATGACCGAGATCATCCGGCCCCAGAGCGGCATGATCCTGCTGCACCCAGCCTGGATGGCCAGGGGCGAGCGCCGGTTCGACGGCGAAGGCCAGCGGATCACGGTCGAATTCGAGATGTCCCCACCTTAGAAAGGCAGGCGGGGCGGGTGCGCTTAGCCCCCGCCCCGCTGCATCGCGAACCGGATTAGCGGCCGGCGCTGAGCGAATAGCTCATCATCACCTTGCCCTGGGCGTCCTTCTCGTCCCACGTGTCGCCCGCATTGTGCGGATTGATCACGGTGCAATAGGGCTTCATGTCCGGCTTCGGTGCAGGGTCCGTCTGCGTGAAGCACGCAGTGGTCGCGTCCTTCCACATCCAGGTACCCTTGATGGTCGAGGCATCGGCCATGTGCTGCTCCCAGCTCATGTCCTGATTGACATACACCGTCGACGATTTGCCGTCGGCGCCAGTCATCTTCAGCGTGTTTCCATACATGCCGGTCATCGGATCGGCATGGGCTACTACCGTAGAAGCCGCGATCATTGCGGCCACAAGAATAATGCGCGTCATAAATGTCCCCTTCCTGTCAGATTGATTCTATTGAATGCCTTGAACCAGCGTGACCGTACGGCCGGCGGCGGTCCACGTATCCCCAACCTTGTGTGCGGCGACCGGTGCGCAAGTCGGGTTCTGCATGCCCGGCAGCACAAGATTGAAGGTCAGGCACACATTGCCGCCTTCGAGTTTCCACGTGCCGCCGAATTCGATGATGCCTCGTTTGCCGGTAAAGGTGCCATCCGCCTTGTAATAGAGTTTGCTCTTGGAGCCGTCGGCATCTGTGGTGATTGTCGTATTTCCGTAGCGGGGCGCCATAACGTCTTCGGCAGACCCCGCGGAGATGAAGCCAATCGCAAATACAGCGCCCATAACCACCGTGCGCATGAACGTCTCCCGGATTGCCTTGAAACACGCAAGGCGATTGGACTTCGATACCAGTCTAGGCGGTTCCTTTGCAAAGGTCTAAGTAACGGACGGACGAGCGCAAGCTACTGGATTCCCTGTACCAAGGTCGCGCTATTTTTCCCCACCTGCCAATTGTCGCCAATATTGTGCACTGCAATCGGCTGGCAAACCGGATTGGTGACCGTGGGAGGCACGGGATCGTAGATGCGGCACAGCGTGTCGCCGTCGACGGTCCAGGTACCCTTCAGGTTGAAACCAACATCAACCACCTTCCCGGTGAAGGTATGGTCCGCATTGTAATAGATATGCACTTCGTGACCGCTGTCGGTATGAACGACCACCGTATTTCCATACGTCGTCGTCATCACATCGCCCTGTGCAAAGGCAAGCGAAACCGGACCGATGACTCCTGCCGCTGCGACCAGGACCTTCCGCATTGTTATTCCCTCCTGAAGGCGCTCACGCGTTGTAATTGAGACGAAGACCCGCTTTCGGCCACTCCACGGCAAGCAGCTTACCCGTTCCCGACGCCGTGATGTAGGCGGTTTTCATGTTCTTCCCGCCCCAGCAAATATTTGTGATGAGCGGATCGGGAAGCGGCGTGTGTTTCACGCGCTTTGTGCCGGGCCAGAACGTCGTAATGCCGCCGGCAAGGATCGTGGCGATGCACACGCCGCCATCGGCCTGGACGCCAAGAGAGTCGAAATAGGCGATGCCGGGGAAGGCGCCGACGAACACGCCCGGGGTGAAGCCTTCCACCCGCCTGCCCTTCCCGGGCTTTTCGAGCGGCAAGGACCACAACCGGCCGGTGAACGTCTCCGCGTAGTAGACCGTGTTGCCGTCCGGCGAGAGACCTACCCCGTTCGGCGTGACGAGCTCACGCAACGCGCGTGTAATCTTCGAGCCGTCCGCCTTTGCGTAGTGGAGCGCGCCATGCGTCGTGTATTTCGCGGTGCGGATTCCGTAATCGGTGAACCAGAACCCGCCGTGCCTGTCGAACACGATGTCGTTCGGACCCATCAGGCGCTCGCCATCGCAGGAATCGTACAGCACCTCGACCTTGCCGCTTGCGATATCGATGCGTTCGATACGGCCGCCCTTGTGATCCGCCGGCGCATGGCCGGGGATCATCAGACCCTGACGCTTGGTGTAGGTGAAACTGCCGCCATTGTTGCAGACGTAGAGTGCGCCGTCGGGACCGATGGCAGCGCCGTTTGGCCCGCCACCCGGACGCGCGATCGTTTGTGTTTTGCCATCCGGCTTCACACGCGTAACGCGGCCGGCCGCGATCTCCACCAGGATGATCGAGCCGTCATCCATCGCGACGGGCCCTTCCGGAAATTTCAGTCCGGCGGCGACTTCACGCATGGCCATGCTGATTCCCTCGAATGGCGATGGCGCAACGCTAGCGCAGGCGTCAGCGGCGCTCCAGTGTCACGAAACTGTAGGGGATATGCTCTGGAACATTTCCCGCATGGTCTTCCCGCCAGACCTCACGCCATGCGTGCGAATCGAATGCGGGCATGAGGGCATCGCCCTCCACCTCGGCATGGACTTCGGTCAGATGGATTCGCCCAGCGAATGGCAATGCCTCGCGGAAAATCGCGGCGCCGCCGATGACCGCCATCTCGTCGGTCGTTTCGGTATTGGCCCGAGCAATCGCCTCATCGAGGGAATGCACGATGATCGCACCCGCGGCCGCAAAATCTGATGCGCGGGTGACGACGATGTTGGTACGACCGGGCAACGGCTTCTTCGGCAAACCGTCCCAGGTCCTCCGGCCCATGATGCAGGGCTTGCCCATGGTCAGGCGCTTGAAGTGTTGCAGGTCCTCGGGGATGCGCCAAGGCAATCCGCCGCCGCGGCCGATCACGCGGTTGTCCGCCATTGCGACGACCAGTGAGACGTTGGCACTCATGCCTTGGCCAGTTTCGCAAGCGCGTCGCCGGCGACGCGAAACACCGTCCACTCATCCATCGGCTGAGCGCCAAGCGATTTGTAAAATTCGATCGACGGCGTGTTCCAGTCGAGCACCCACCATTCGAGCCGTCGGCAATCCTGTTCGATCGCACGCTGTGCAAGACTGGCGAGCAACGCCTTGCCGATTCCGCGCCCACGGAATTGCGGCCGCACGAACAGGTCTTCGAGATAGATCCCCGGCTTCGCGAGAAAGGTGGAGAAATTGTAGAACCACAGGGCAAAGCCGGCAGGCTCCCTATCGGCATAGGCGAGGTCGCAATAGGCGCGCGGCCTGACGCCGAACAGCGCCGCCGCAACGGCCGCTTCCGTTGCCACGACCTCGTGCTGCAACTTCTCGTATTCCGCGAGTTCCCGGATAAACGAAAGCACGAGCGCCTCATCGCCCGGCCGCGCCGGCCGGATGCGGATTCCACCTGTCATTGGAGCTTGATGCTCTGCCATGCCGGAACTACGTTGCCTTTCTATAGTTTAATTGTCGGGAAAGGAGCATTTCCAATGCGATCAATTGTTGTAGGCGCATTCGCGCTGGCTGTCGCGGCTGCGTCGCCGGCGTGGGCAGATCATCACCATGGCAGCGGAGGTGGTGAAGGCGCTCATCACGCCGGGTCCGGCGGTGGCGGTGGCGGCGGCGGTGGCGGAATGGGCGATCGTCATCGTTCGCACGACAGCGTGACCATCCACGAGCGGGACCGCGGCGGCGTATCCGTCCGCGAACATTTCGGGCGGCACGGCACGAGCGTGACGGTTCGCAGCGGGCGTGTGTCCGCTGGCCGTCGCTATTCCAGTTTCCGCCGCGCCTATCGCGCCCCGCATCGCTTCCGCATCGGCGTTTATCGGCGTCCGGCTGGCTGGTATTCGCATCACTGGTACGTCGGCGCCTATCTGCCACGCGGCTGGTTCGTGCGGGACTACTGGATTGGCGATTGGGGCATTTACGGCCTGATTGACCCGCCGGATGGTCTCGTCTGGGTTCGCGTCGGACCGGATGCGATGCTGATCGATCCGGATTCTGGTGAAGTTGTGCGTGTCGTCTACGGCATCTTCTGGTGATTCCGTAGCAATTCCAGTACACGGCGGCGATGCGCGAAGCGGAGTTTGAAGTGCCGCTCGCCGCCGGTACTCCTCCCGATGAACCGCCGGCCGAGCAGGAAGTCGCAGACCTGGCTCGACCGTCATCGGCGCTGGCGCTTCTCACTGTTTTTCGCCATCGCAACTACCGGCTATTCTTTTCCGGCCAGCTCGTGTCACTCATGGGCACATGGATGCAGTCGGTGGCGCAGGCCTGGCTGGTCTATCGGCTGACGCATTCGCCGTTCCTGCTCGGCCTGACGTCCTTCTGCGCGCAGGTGACGGTGTTCTTCATGGCCTCGTTCGGTGGGATGATCGCCGACCGCGTCGACCGCCGCCGCATGCTGCTCATCACCCAGGGCCTGTCGATGGTGCAGGCGGCGACGCTCGCGGGGCTGACGCTGGCGGGCGTCGTGCAGGTGTGGGAGATCATTGCGCTTGCCTTCGGCATAGGGCTGATCAACTCGGTGGACGTGCCCACGCGCCAGGCCATGACGCTCGACATGGTGGGCAGCGACGATCTCCGCCACGCCATCGCGCTCAATTCCGTGATGTTCAACCTCGCGCGTGTCGTCGGACCCTCGATTGCCGGCGGTCTCATCGCGGTGGTCGGCGAAGGACCATGCTTTGCGCTGAACGCGCTGTCCTTCGGCGCCGTGCTGACAAGCCTGCTGCTGATGCGCATGCCGCCGCAGAAGCGACCGAAACCCGGTCATCCGCTGCGCGACATGGTGGAAGGCTACCGCTATTCCTTCTCCACCCCGGCGATCCGCTCCGCCATCCTGCTGGTGGCCGTGTCGTCGATGTTCGGGGCGGCATACCTCTCCATGCTGCCGGCATTTGCGCGCGACATCCTGCATGGCGCTTCGACCGATTACGGCTCGCTGATGACGGCCGTCGGCATCGGCGCGCTGTGCGGCGCCTACAGCCTGTCGCGCATCCACGAACGATGGCTGACCCTGGCGCCGATCCTCGCATCCGGCTCGTTCGGCATCGGCCTGATCCTGTTCTCGCAGTCGCACGTGCTGTGGCTGAGCACTCTGCTGCTGCTGCCGACCGCCTTCAGCCTGATGCTGCTGGGCGGCACAACCAACACGATCATCCAGCTGGTGGCGCTGGAGCGCTACCGCGGCCGTGTCATCTCGCACTACACGCAGTCATTCCTCGGCATGATGCCGTGGGGATCGCTGATGCTGGGATTCCTGGCGAGCCGCATCGGCATCGGTGAAACCGTGGCGCTGGGTGGAGCCGTCGTGGTCATTGCCGCCACGATCGCCTATTTCAACCGCCCTCGCCTTTCAGATGCCCGCAAGCGTGCCGCCTGAATTGGCGAAGGAGCGCCCGGCAATCATCTCCAAATCCTTCACCAGGCCCGGCACCTGCGTCACGGTTTCTTCGATGAATTCGTAACCGGCTTCGCGGATTTCCGACAGGCGCTGAATGCGGGCCTCGAGGTCAGCGCGATCTTCGGCCGAATATTGCGTGGTGCGCAGCTGGGTCTGAACCGCACGCATCTCCTCCGTGGTGTCGAAGATGCCCTCGAGCGGATTGGACAGACGAAGAAACATCGTGTGGACGCGGGCGCGCAGATCCGCGTGGCGGATGTTGTAGAGGAATTCGCGATTGCGGTCGTACATGCCGATTTCGCGCTGTGCCTGCCGCAGCATGCGCAACGTGACGGGACCGTAGGGATCGCCGCGGCCCTTCACTCGCTTGGCCAGCGCAAGGATCACCGTCAGCGTCGCCAGCAATTCGCCGATGAACAGCGCGGCCTGCTTTTCGCGCCGCCGCTTCTCGAGCTGCCACTCGATCTGGGTGGCGCACAGCCCGCCGAGCGTGGCGAGGATCGAACCCAGCACGATGGCTTCCACCGTGCTGAGGTTCGACAGGAAATCGTAGTCGCCGGGAGCGAGCGCCACGACGCTATTTCACCGGTGCCATGAGGTGCTGATAGGGCGTGCCCGCCCACATCACATACGGCGATGACGTGTCGGGATCGGCCCCTCGCGGATAGGACGCATAGAATTCCGGGTTGGCGCCGACGACCATCACATGCGGACCGGTCACGACCCAGTGGCCGCCCGCGGGCGGCTTCTTCGCATACGGATCGGTGTTGCTGGCATCTGTGCCGCCCATCAGCATGTACATGAAGCCCACCTTGTTGGCTGGCGGTGTCCTGTGCGCGAAATAGGCGTCGAGCCACCGCGCCGCGTTCGCATCCATGCACATCGGATCGGGACCGGGCGAAATCGGATCGTCGGGCATGCAGGTGAATCCGTTCGTGCCCTTGCGCGCGACGCGCATCTTGCCCTTCGAATCCGGGATCATGATCGTGGCGTTCTTCGTGATGGCTTCGGGCGCCGCCGACATTGCACTTGCCATCGCCGCCTTGTCAGCATTGGAGATAACACCACTCGGCATTTGCATGGTGGCAGCCATCGCTCCGACGGAACTGCAAAGCAATGCAGCCCCAACTGTGATGGTCTTGGTCATCATCGGGCCCCATTAAACCTCTGCAACGTAGCGAAATGGGGCCGCGGGAGCCAGTGTCATGCTGATAGTGTGTCGGCATCACAAAGGGGGGATACACATGACACACCTGAAGGCAATGATTTGCGGTACCGCGTTTCTTGCGGCGTGCGGCGGTGGTGTCCTGATTGGTCAGGCGCTCGCGTCTCAGCCTCACATGGACAGCGCATTGGACTTCCTGCAGAAAGCGCGTGCCGAACTCGTGCTTGCTTCCGCCGATAAGGGCGGCCACCGCGTCGCGGCGATCAACGACATCGATAAAGCCATCGCCGAGACGCGCGCCGGCATCCGGTACTCGAACAATCATTGAATCGAAGATAAGTGGGGAGGGCTTCTGTTGCCCGGTGCCCTCCCCGAAACCGCGCTTGTCTAACCTTGGTTAGGCAGCGAGGGCCATTTCGTTATCGTTGGCACCTGTACGATTAGCCCGATAACGGCGGATACCATACCGGACGAAAGGTCAGCCTTTACACGTCTGTCGATCCTGTTTCGGCCCCACAGATACTCACCTTGATGAGCATTTGGTGGAGCCGCCGGGTACCGCCCCCGGGTCCAGTCCGCTTATTACGCAGCCGTTTATCGTCATAGTCCGGGCGAACCCGAACACCTTACAATATAGGCCGCCGGGTTAAGGATTTGAAGGCTTCCGCGAGCCCTGATTTCGCTTAAGTTCCGCGGGCTGAAAGGGGAATTTCCGATGTCGCACAACCCGGCGCTGGACGCGCACGAACACACCGAGCATGCCGAGCATGCGGCGCACGAGCACGATCCCTTCGTGTCGCGGATCGCGATCACCGTAGCCATTCTGGCGGTGTTGGCCGCGGTCTCCGGGAGTCTGGAAACGGTGGAAGGCGGTCGCGCGCTCGCTTCTACCAGCGAAGCCGTCCTCCAGCAGGACGAAGCGACCGATACCTGGAACGAGTACGAGGCCGAGAGCCTCAAGAAGCACATGTATGGCATTGCTGCCGCCAGCGGCGGCGCACAGGCCGCGACGTTTGGCGCGAACTCGAAGAAATATTCCGATGCGCAGGACGCGCTGAAGGAGAAGGCGCAGGACAAGGAGAAGGAGCGCGACAAGCTTCTCGCCGAGTCTG
>DATIYG010000298.1:0-4848 GCA_035517755.1 Rhizomicrobium sp.
TAGATCGTCACCGACACTGGCGCCCCGATCATGGTGCCCGTCGGCGAGGCCTGCCTCGGCCGCATCATCAACGTCATCGGCGAGCCGGTGGACGAAGCCGGCCCGGTGAACACGACGGAGCGCCGCGCCATCCATCAGGAAGCGCCCGCCTTCACCGACCAGTCGACCGAAGCGCAGGTGCTCGTCACCGGCATGAAGGTCATCGACCTGCTTGCGCCCTACGCGCGCGGCGGCAAGATCGGCCTGTTCGGCGGCGCCGGCGTCGGCAAGACCGTGACGATCATGGAACTCATCAACAACGTCGCCAAGCAGCACGGCGGTTACTCCGTGTTCGCCGGCGTGGGCGAGCGTACGCGCGAAGGCAACGACCTCTATCACGAGATGATCGAGTCCGGCGTGAACAAGGACCCGAAGAAGGGTTCGGTCGAGGGCAGCAAGTGCGCGCTGGTGTACGGCCAGATGAACGAGCCGCCGGGTGCGCGTGCCCGCGTCGGCCTGTCCGGCCTTACCGTCGCCGAATACTTCCGCGATCAGGGCCGCGATGTGCTGTTCTTCGTCGACAACATCTTCCGCTTCACGCAGGCGGGTTCGGAAGTGTCGGCGCTGTTGGGCCGCATTCCTTCCGCCGTGGGCTATCAGCCGACGCTCGCCACCGACATGGGCGCGCTGCAGGAGCGCATCACCACCACGACGAAGGGCTCGATCACTTCGGTGCAGGCGATTTACGTGCCCGCCGACGACCTGACCGACCCGGCACCGGCCACCTCGTTCGCCCACTTGGACGCGACAACGGTGTTGAGCCGCGCGGTGTTCGAGAAGGCGATCTTCCCGGCCGTCGATCCGCTCGACTCCACCTCGCGCATGCTCGATCCGCGCATCGTCGGCGAGGAGCACTACAATGTGGCGCGCCAGGTGCAGCAGATCCTGCAGCGTTACCGCAGCCTGCAGGACATCATCGCCATTCTGGGCATGGACGAGCTGTCCGAAGAGGACAAGCTGGTCGTCGCCCGCGCCCGCAAGATCGAGCGCTTCCTGTCGCAGCCGATGTCGGTCGCCGAAGTGTTCACCGGCCTTAAGGGCGTGTTCGTGAAGCTGGAAGACACGATCCGCAGCTTCAAGGCGGTGGTGAACGGCGAATACGATCATCTGCCCGAGCAGGCCTTCTACATGGTCGGCACGATCGAGGACGCGGTCGCCAAGGCGCAGAAGATGGCAGAAGAAGCCTAACGAAATGTCTGCTTTCGGCGGGTGTTGTTCGGAGTTGAGGGATGCTCTCTCGGGTGATTTCGAAAGGCTCTTCGCTGTAAATGACGGTGTTCTCTACATGTCGATTGGGTACGTCCTAACTGAGCAGGGTCCGGGCTGGTTCGACAGTGCTGTCCTGTTTTGTCCGTTCTGCGGAACTAAGATTCAGGACCGGCAAGAAGTTGCAAGGCGAGCGGCAAACTAGATGACTGACAAAATCCCCTTCGAACTTGTATCGCCTGAGCGGCTGCTGCTCGCGGAGACGGCAGACATGGTCACCCTGCCCGGCACCGACGGCTATTTCGGCGTGCTCTACGGCCACATGCCGCTGATCACAACCCTGAAGCCCGGCGTGATCGACGTCACCGGCGGCGATCTCGGCGACCAGAAGTTCTTTGTGCTTGGCGGCTTCGCCGAAGTCACGAACACGAAGGTCACCGTGCTCGCCGAAGAAGCCATGCCGATGGCCGAGGTGGATACCGTGGCCCTCGATGCCCGCATCAAGGACGCCGAGGAAGACATCGTGCTGGCCAAAACCGAGACCGAACGCGCCCGTGCGGTCGACACCGCCGACGCGCTGCGCACGCTCCGCGCCGCACTCTAGTCGTTCCGCGGAGTGAGGAAGGCGGGGACATCCGGCTCCGCCCCGGCTCGCTTGCCTAGACATTACAAGAGGATGCGCTGCCATCCCCCTGAAATTGCTTCTTAATTCCCTACCTTTTGCGGGTTCCCAAGCCGAAACCGGCTTTGCTATAATTCGTTCTCTGAATCCGTCGGGGGACAACAACGGATCGTGGGGTTATGACGAACGGTACAGTCTACTTGGCCGGCTGGACTATGGACGACATTCCATGGGACCGCTTCGATTCCACGAAAGTCGATCCCGGGCTCCTGTGCGCCGTGAAGGCGGCAGCGCTCGTCGAGTTCAACGCGCCCGACTATGTCACCTACCTCAAGCGCATCTTCGCCGGCGCCGACGCCACTACGCTTGCCGATATCGAGCGCTGGGGCGAAGAGGAAATCCAGCACGGCCGCGCACTCGGCCGCTGGGCCGAGATCGCCGATCCGTCGTGGTCCTTCGCCGATGCCTTCGTCCGCTTCCGCGCCGGCTACAAGCCGCCGCATTTCGCCAGTGACGATACCGAATCCATTCGCGGCTCGCGGCGCGGAGAGATGATCGCCCGCTGCGTCGTCGAGAGCGGCACCTCCTCCTACTACAGCGCCATCAAGGACGCAGCCGACGAGCCGGTGCTGAAGGACATCGCCGGACGCATCGCGGCTGACGAATTCCGTCACTACCGGCTCTTCTTCGACACCCAGGCCATCCAGCCCGAGCCCGATCTTCCGTTCTGGAAGAAGCTGATCGTCGCCATTACGCGGGTGAATGAATCCGACGATGACGAACTCGCCTACGCCTATTACTGCGCAAATGTTTCGGCTGCAGAAGAGGCCGCAAAGCCCTACGACCGCGCAACCTACGTCCGCGCCTCCTTCGCCCGCACCGGCACGATCTACCGCCGCCACCACATCCGGAAGCTGGTGCAGATGGTGGCCAAGGCTATCGGCGCCAACCCGCAAAGCCGGATGACGGAGACCGCCGCAGCGCTGGCCTGGCGTCTGCTCCGGGTCCGGGCCGGATTCAGCGCCAAGGCGGCGGGCGTGACCGTTCCGGCCTGAGCCTTCGCCGAGCCTCTGGCTTACGCTCACGAAAAACGGCACGCGATGATGAATCGCGCGCCGCTTTCCTTGTCGTCCGTTCCAGCTAGTCCGAATAGCCGAACCAGCGCGCTTCGCGCTCCTGAACGCGCGCGTTGTTGGTCTGGATCGCTGCCCGTGCCAATCCGTGATCTGCCGCGTCGTGGTAGCAGTTGCTCATGGGCATCTGGCGGTACGGAAAGGCGCTCGCGAGCTGGCCGCAAACACCGGCCGCAGCAGCGCGCACACGGCGCCGCAACTCGTGTGCACCGCCGGCCGTGCGAAGGTCGAGATCGCTGAACGACACGCGAGTACTCAACGACACGCGTCCCGGCAGCACTCCCACTCCAGGACGCGGCTGCTCACGAAAACGCGGCGCGACGATGATCACGCCCTCTTCCGCCGGCGGCGGTCCGGCGTCGTATCCCGGGGGCGGACCGTAGGCGCCATTATCCTGCGCCAGCGACGCCGATGTACCGGCGAAGAGCGCAGCGGAACCCGCAAGCATCAAACAAACAAATCTTGTGCGATGAGACATCTGGCCAGACTCCTCTTCGATGGCCGCCCCAGTGCCGCGATGACAACGGCTGCGCGGATGACGCGGTTCCGGAGTTGCAACGGTGCGGAGTCAATCGGCCGTGAAGCGGAACTTGGTGTGGCGAATTCGTGGCGAAACGTGCGTTACACGCGGCGGCGAACCATCATCTGCTTGAGATCGCCGATGGCTTGCGCCGGGTTTAGTCCTTTGGGACATGTCTCGGCGCAGTTCATGATTGTATGGCAGCGATAGAGCCGGAAGGGATCTTCGAGGTCGTCGAGCCGTTCGCCGGTCGCTTCGTCGCGGCTGTCCTTGATCCAGCGCGTCGCCTGCAACAGAGCGGCGGGACCCAGATAGCGTTCCGAATTCCACCAGTAGCTCGGACAGGACGTGGAGCAGCACGCGCACAGGATGCATTCGTAGAGTCCGTTCAGCTGCTCGCGGTCTTCCGGCGTCTGCTTCCACTCCTTTTCCGGCTCTGCCGTCTTGGTTTGCAGATACGGTTTGATGGAAGCGTATTGCGCGTAGAAATTCGTCATGTCCGGCACGAGATCCTTGATCACCGGCATGTGCGGCAGGGGATAGATGTTCACCGAACCGGAAACGTCGGAGATCGCCTTGGTGCAGGCCAGCGTGTTGCCACCGCCGATGTTCATGGCGCAAGACCCGCACACGCCTTCGCGGCAGGAGCGGCGGAATGTCAGCGTCGGGTCGATCTCGTTCTTGATCTTGATGAGCGCGTCCAGAACCATCGGACCGCAGCTCGTCAGATCGACGCGATAGATATCGATGCGCGGCGTTTCGTCCGACGTCGGATCGTAGCGGTAGACGTGGAAATCCTTGGAGCGCTTCGGCTTCTTGCCGTTGGCCATGGTTGGCTTGGGCCACACTTTGCCCTTCTTCGGCCTGCTTCCCTTGGGCAGCGTAAGCTGGACCATGTCGAATCCCGGATGCCTGTCGCTTTCGCCTATAGCAGGGGGCGAACATCCTGCGCAATCAACGAGAAAGAATAGGCACTGTTACAGTTTGAAATCTGAGGCCGCTACGGACACCCGCCCGAAGTGTTGCTGAAACCGCCTCTTCAGCGGCTTATACCATTGGCTATATTCGGGTGGTGTAAGGCCCTCCGCGGTCAGAACGGCGCCCGCAAACTCAGCATCGGAAATCGACTGACGAGACGTGATCGGGTACGACTTCGCCGCAGGCAGGCAAAACCCCCATTCAACGCACAAGTCGTCGAGAAGCTTATCCAGCTCGATCTCTAAAGACGTCATCCGTGAGACACTACCCCCTGCCCAAGACTCCAACAGGTGCCAAGCCCCCCGCGAAGTTGTCAAACTCCAGGTGCGTCATGCTGCCGGGATCTTTTC
>DATIYG010000299.1:0-5638 GCA_035517755.1 Rhizomicrobium sp.
TAGCGGTGGTAGTGGTCGCAGGCATCGCCGGACGGATCGGCGTAGAGCGAATCCTTGGCCATCTCCATCAGCCAGAGATCGCTGCCCCGGTTGCCGCCTTCCACCTGATGCGCAGCCGTCGCCGTGCCCCACAGGAAGGCGGACGGGAATTCGCGGCTCTTTGGTTCCATCGTCACGAGTCCGGCCCTATGGTGTTGAAGCACAATCCTACCCGGCAGCGATGAGCCCGCAAGCATCGGTCACGGCAGATCGGCAGAACATGGCGGCTGCACCTGGTGGCAAGGTCGCCGCCGGGTCGGCGCTGCGCATCATGCTGATCCGCCACGGCCGGCCAGCCATTCCGGTTTCGCCGCGCGCCTCGCATGGCGAATTCCGCAAATACATCGACGACTACGAAGAGGCGGGACTCGATCCGGCCGATGCGCCACCGGAGGAATTGCAGGATCTCGTCGCCGAGCTCGATGCCGTGTTCACCAGCGGCAAGAAGCGGGCGCACGAAAGCGCGAAGGTTCTGGCGCCGCACGCCGAGCTCGTCGTCGATCCGCTGTTCGTGGAAGCACCACTGCCGAGCCCGCGCATTCCGCTCTTGAAGATGCGCGTGCCGAAATGGGCGGTGGTGTCGCGCATCCTGTGGTACGCGGGCTATCACCCGGAAATCGAGAACTACCGCCGCGCGAAGCGCCGCGCCGTGCAGGCGGCCGACATCCTGGTGAAGCGCGCCGGCGCCGACGGCGCCGCGGCGCTCGTGGCCCACGGCTATTTCAATTACCTGATCGGCCGCGAATTGCGCCGCCGCGGGTTCGTCCAGTCCGGCACCCACCGCGCCAAATTCTGGAACGTGGTGATGTACGAGAAGCGCTAGGCGATCATCGCCGGTTTGCGATCCGCCCACGGCCGCGCCTGTTCGAGCTGCGCGGACAAGCGGAACAATGTCGCCTCGTCGCCATAGCGGCCGGTGAACATCATGCCGACGGGCAATCCGCCAGACGACATGCCAAGCGGCAGCGAGATCGACGGCTGTCCCGTCATGTTGAACGTCGGGGTGTAGCCGAACGCGCGGCCCTGACGGCGCTGGAATTCCCGCGGCTCGAGATTGATCGAGTCGAGATGGCCGATGGGCGAGGCAACCGTCAGCGTCGTGGGCATGAGCAGCACGTCGACGCCGCGCCACAATTGCAGAATCTTGCGAGTGATCAGACGCAGCGTCTGCAGCCCCCATGCCACCTGTTCGCCGGTGACCTTCTTGCCGCCGCGGAAGGCGGCCCAGGCGAGCGGTTCGAGATCGCTTTCCTGCGGCTCGTGGCCAAGCACCTGCTTCCAGTCCTCGATGCTGGCAGCGAACATCGCACCCGACACGTGGGCCTGCGCGCGGTAGAGCGCCAGCCAATCGATTCCGAAGCTCGGCAGTTCCACCATCGTGTGGCCGAGTTCGCCCAGCAGCGCGACCGTCCGGTCGAACACATGTTGTACATCGTCGCTCGGCTTGATGCCGTGGCTCGTTTGAAGCGGCGACTCTGTGGAGAAGGCGATTTTCAGCTTGCCGGGCGGGGTCGCGATCTCGTCCATGTAGGGCCGCGACTTCGGCGGCGCAGCATAGGGCGCGTCGTCTTCCGGATAGCCTGTCCAGTCGAGCATGGCGGCGCAGTCGCGCACCGATCGCGTCAAGACATGATCGAGGATGAAACCGTGCGCGCGGTTTCGGTCGTCCGGTCCGCCGGGATTGCGATATTGCGTCGGCTTCAGACCGACGAGACCGCATAATGCGGATGGAATGCGGATTGAGCCGAGCCCGTCGCTGCCATGCGCCATCGGCACCATGCGGGCGGCGACCGCGGAGCCCGCGCCGCCGGACGATCCGCCGGCGCTATGTTCCGGATTCCACGGATTGCGACAGATGCCGAGATGGCGGCCTTCCGTTGTGCCGGGAATGCCGAATTCCGGCGTGTTGGTCTTGCCGAGGAGCACGACGCCGGACGCACGGTAGCGGCGTACGAGTTCGGAATCTTCCGGCGCGACATAATTGCGCAAATAGGCGGAACCGCCGGTCATCGGCCAGCCGGCGACCGGCATGCCCAGATCCTTGATGACGAACGGTACGCCCTTGAACGGCCCGTCCGGCAACTTGCCCTTCGCCGCTGCAATCGCTTCGTCATAGGCCTTGTAGACGACGGCATTGAGCTTCGGATTGCGCTTCTCGATCCGTTCGATCGCCGCTTCAACCAGTTCGACCGGCTGCACGTCGCGTCGCCGCACCAGATGGGCGAGGCCGAGCGCGTCATAGTTGTCATAGTCTGCGAAGGACATGGTCACACCTTGATCTGTGCGTAGCGCGGCCACCATGGCTGCGCGACTTCCAGCTGCCGCGCCAGCTGTAACAATGTCAGCTCATCGCCGAAGCGGCCGACGAATTGTACGCCGATGGGAAGCCCCGCCGCATTCCAGTGCAGCGGCAGGTTGATCGCGGGCTGGCCCGTCACGTTCTGCATCGCCGTGAACGGCACATAATCGATGAGCGGCGCGAAGGATTTCTGCGGATCGCGCTCTTCCATGTCGAACGTGCCGAGCTTCACCGGCGGAAGGCCGAGCGTGGCGCTGAGCCAGACGTCGTATGTCTCGTGAAACTTCGCCGCGGTACGGGCGGCCATGCCAAGCGCACTCTTGGCATGCAGATACTGGCTCGCTCTGATCTGCCGGCCGAGTTCGTAAAGTCCCCAGGTCAGGCCTTCGAACTTGTCCTCCGACGGTGTCTGTCCCGTCAGCATTGCGATGTAGTCGATTCCGGCAGCGAGATTGCCGCTCCACAGCGCCATGAACGCCGGAACGAGCGTGCCCTGATCCAGGTCGGGCGCAGCCTCCTCGACGATGTGGCCTTGCGCCGCGCAGAGGTTCGCGGCCGCTTCGACCGCCGCGACGCAATCCGCGTGAAGCGCACCGTCGCCCAGCTTCTGCGTCGAGATCGCAATACGCAGTTTCTTCGGTGCGCTGCCCAGCGACTCAAACCACGATTGCGGTGCCGGCGGCGCCCAATAGGGATCGCCTGAAACATTGCCGGCCACGGCATCGAGCGCGGCCGCCGTATCGCGCACGCTCCGTGAAACGACAAGGTCGGCCACGAGGCCATCGACACTGTCCGGCAGATCGGGCGCGTAGCTCACGCGGCCGCGTGTGGGCTTCAATCCGACAAGGCCGCAGCATGATGCGGGAATGCGAATCGATCCGCCGCCGTCATTCGCATGGGCCAGCGGGACCACTCCGGCTGCAACAAGCGCTGCCGATCCGCCGGACGAACCTCCGGTCGAATGCTCCAGATTCCAGGGATTGTGTGCCGGTCCGTAGAGTTTCGACTCGGTCGTCGGCACCAGTCCGAACTCCGGCACGTTTGTCTTGCCGAGTGGAATGAGACCGGCTTCACGAAAGCGCGCTGTCAGCAGAGAGTCATGATCGGACGGAATTGGTGGAAAGAAGCGGGACGCCTGCCGCGTCGGCATGCCCTTCGCAAACGCGAAAATATCCTTCAGGAAAAACGGGACGCCGGCAAAGCGACCCTTCGGTGTCGCGCGCGCCGCCACGCGCGCGTTGTCATAATCCTTGAATACGATGGCGTTCAGCTTTGGCTCAAGCGCTTCGGCGCGGGCAATCGCCTCATCGACAAGTTCAGCCGGCGTTATGTCCCGGCCGGCAACGAGCTCTCCAAGCCCGACGCCGTCATAATTCGCGAACTCCTTGAACGACATCTTCCTCACCCCAATATCTTTGATGAAAGCCTAGCTCCCGCCCCAGGGACTGTCACGGTTTTCCGCGCCGCACCCGAGATTGTGGCGGCTCGGACCCGCGACTAGACTGGCGGCGGTGCGTGGGGAGGGGACAATCATGAAAATCGCGGTCGGCCGAGCGTTCGAAGACGCATACGGTTTTGCATTCAAGCGCTTCTTTTCCGTTCTTGGGACGGTCTGGTTGCCTTATGTGGTTCTGCTCATCGGGTTCGGTCTTTTCTTCGGGCGGTTCTTCATGAACTTCGCGCCGATCTGGCTGCATGCTCTGCACGGCGGAATGCTGCATCCGTATCATCCCGATCCAGATGAAGTGCGGCGGCTTGTCTTCGGCGGAACGAGTTTGTTCGCGTTCCTCCCGTTGCTGGTTCTGTTTGCGCTCTTCGTACGGTCGATGGTTTATGTCGGATTGCTTGAGCTCGCGCTTGGCATGCGCAAAGGACCGGTCATCGCCTATTGGTCGTTTGGCGCGCCCGTGTGGCGGCTGTTCGGCGCCTCCATCCTGGCGTTCGTGATCCTGTGGGTCATCGCGGCCGTGATCGGCGGGACGTGCGCCGCGATCTGGTTCGCGGTGGCGAATGTCGCTCAGGCAGGCTTGATCCGGGCGATCGCGGTCATCGTCGCGATCGGTCTGTTCTTCTACAGTCTGCTACGGCTGTTCTTCTTCCTGGCGCCTGTTGTGGTCGCGGAAGGTCACATGGGATTCGGCCGGTCCTGGCAGCTCGGCAGCGGCAACGTCCTGCGCATGATCGTCACCGTGCTGGGCGTCTTCATCCCGGCCTTTTTCGTGTTTGCCATCGTGTCAGGAGCGGTTCGCTTCGCAACGCTCGCGCCTGCGCTCAGCCAAATGGGCGACAACACGACGCCGCAACAGATGTGGCAAATCATGACCCACCAGGGGCTCGCCTACATTGTTGTGGCTATCGTGCTGCAAGTGATCTATTCCGTGATCATCTTCGGCCTGGCGGCGGGATTGATGGCTTCTGCGTATCGTTCCGTTGCGCCGGCCGACAACGCGACATTGGCGGCAACCACCGGAAGTCCCGCATGAACAAAATTCCCGTAGGCCAGACCATCCGCAGCGCCTACGCATTTGCTTTCGGGCATCTCGGTTCGATCATCGGGCTGGTGTGGGCGCCGCTCGTGCTCGCCGCCGTGTTGCAGTTTCTGCCCTACGCGATGGGATACGATACCTCGGCGATGCCGGAAAACGCGACGGTTGCCGGACAGCGCGCGCTGCTTGGGCTGGGCACTTTTTTTCTCACCATATTGTTGCAGGCGATGATTGCCACGGCCGTTACCCAGTTTGCGCTCGGTCTGCGGCCGGGCGGCGCGATCTTTCACATCGCCGCCGGCCCGGCTGAGTTCCGCCTGTTCGGTGCCATTCTTCTCTACTATGTCGTCTGCTTCTGCATGGGCATGGCGTTCGGGCTTCTCGGTTTGGTGCTTGCAGCCGTTGCGAAGGCGCCGGCAGTCACACTGGCGGCCTCGCTGATCCTGATCGCGGCGCTTTGTGCGCTCATCTACATCGCGGTTCGTCTCGGCTTCCTCCTCGCGCCCGTGACCGTGGCCGAGCAACACGTCAGCCTGAGCCGCGGCTGGATCCTTATGAAGGGCAATTTCTGGCGCAGCTTCGCCGTGATCCTGTCCGTCATTGTGCCCTACATTTTGATTGTCTACGCGATCATCGTTGCGATGGTGGGGCCGACTCACCTGTTTGCGCCGTTCCCGACCAATGCGGATGCCATCGCGGCGGACATGGAACAGCGGTTCGCGCCGCTGAGGGCGCACATGCCGCTCTATATCGGGCTGACCTTGATCATCGCGCCGTTCGGAATTGGATTGAATCTCGGCGCGGCGGCGGCCGC
>DATIYG010000300.1:0-2819 GCA_035517755.1 Rhizomicrobium sp.
TTCATTCTTGCGGGGATCGAAAACGGCGAAGGCTGCGTGATCGAACGCACCGAGGCGCAGTTCGCGGTCCGCGAGATGTCGGACGGCCGCGTCTGCGCGACCAATCATTTCGAAGAAGCATTTGAGGATCGCGGCATGGGCTGGCGGCCACGTCCCATCGACAGCGTCGGGCGGCTCTCGTGCGCAAACATGCTCGACGGCGAGGACGACGCCTGGTTCAAGCCTCCTGTCGCCAACATCAACAGCCGGCTCGCGATGACCGCCAACGCGGCGACCGGCACGGTGGAAGTGCTCGGCACCGAAGGCGTGGATGCGGTGACCGGTGTCTTCCGGCTTGCGGCTCAGGCCACGACGTCGCGGGTGTTGGGGAATTCGAGATAGGTCTTGCGTTCGGCGATGTCGCGCAGGATGGCGATGGTTTCGGCGACCTCGGCGAACGAGGTGTAATAGGGCGACGGCGACAGACGGATGATGTCCGGCGGCCGGAAATCCGGGATCACACCCCATTTCTTCAGCGCCTTGCACAGCCGCGGCGCTTCGGCATGGCGCAGCGCGATGTGGCCGCCGCGCTTCTCCGCTTCGCGGGGTGTGGCGACGGAAAAGCGCAAGCCCGCCAGTTCGGAATCGATCAGCTCGATCATGAATTGCGTCAGTGCCAGCGAGCGGGCGCGAATGCGTTTCAGCCCCGCCTTCTGCACCAGCCGCAACGCACCCAGCAGCGGCGCCATGCTGAGGATGTTCGGCGTGCCGATCTGATAGGCGTTCGCGGCTCGCGCCGGCGTGAACTCGTTGCTCATGTCGAACTGCCGCTCCTTGGCGGAGGAGAACCAGCCCGGCAGCGCCGGCGCGCGGCCCAGATGCTTCTGATGCACAAACAATCCACCGGACGCACCCGGTCCGCCGTTCAGGTATTTGTAGGTGCAGAACACGCCGAGATCGACGCCGTCGTCGTGGAACGCGTGTTCCATCACACCCACGGAATGGCAGCCGTCGAAGCACACCATCGCGCCTTTTGCGTGCGCGGCGGCGGTCAGGTTGGGCACGTTCAGGACCTGAGCGGTGCGATAAAGCGCGACGGGAAGGATGGCGATGGCGATCTCGTCCGACAGCGCGGCGACTATCTCGCGTTCGTCGAGATGCGTTCCGCCATTGCTCGGCACGACGACAAGATGATCGGCCGGATCGAGGCCATGCAGTGCAAGCTGGCTCTTGGCGATGTAGGCATCCGTCGGAAACGCCGCCTCTTCGATGAGGAGCTTCGTGCGCCCGCGCTCCGGCCTGAAGAACGTCGCCAGCAGCTGATGCAGGTTGGCGCTGGTCGAACCGGCGATGATCACTTCCTCGGGCAGCGCACCGAGAAACGGCGCGGCCATCGCGCCCAACTCTTCGGCCAGGTGGTACCAGGGGTGTTCGCCGCCGAGCCAACCGTCGATGCCGAGCCGCTTCCAGGCGTCCATCACCTCGAGCAGCGAGCGCTCCGCCCGCTTGGACATCAGCCCCAGCGAATTGCCGTCCATGTAGATGATGCCGGGCGGGAGATGAAATTCGCCCCGCAGATGCGCGAGCGGGTCCGCCCGGTCGAGGTCTCTGGCCCTCTCTTCAGTACCGGCAGCGGCCATATTCGACATCCTCGCGAAGCAGCCTATTATAGAGACGAAACACGCCGCCGGTATCGTCCATGCGCACGGCAACAATCGAACGCAAGACGCGGGAGACCGAGATCACCGTCTCACTCGATCTCGACGGCTCGGGCGATTCCGACATCGACACCGGCATCGGCTTCCTCGACCACATGCTGGACAGCTTCGCGCGCCATTCGATGATCGACCTCAAGGTGCGCGCGCAGGGCGACCTGCATGTCGATTTCCACCACACCACGGAAGACACCGCCATCGTCATCGGCGAGGCCATCAAAAAGGCATTGGGCGATTTCGCCGGCATCACGCGCTTCGGGCACGCGCTCATCCCCATGGACGAGACCTTGACGCGCGTGGCGGTGGATGTGTCCAACCGGCCCTATTTCGTGTGGCGCGTCACCATCCCCGCACCGAAGCTCGGCGAGATGGACACCGAGCTGTTCAAGGAATGGTTCCAGGCGCTGGCGCAGCATGCCGGCCTTTGCCTGCATGTCGAGAATCTGTACGGCGCCAACAGCCACCACATCGTGGAGAGCTGCTTCAAGGGAACGGCGCGCGCGCTTCGCATGGCAGTGGCGCCCGACGAGCGGCTGGAAGGCGCGGTTCCTTCCACCAAGGGCACGCTGAGCGAGGCGTAACTTCCCACCCTTGTCATCACCCGGTCGCGAGCGCGCGTCTTGCGCGAGCGATCCGGGTGACCCATTTGAGTCCAATGGGTCGCCCGGATCGTGCTTTCGCACGACCGGGCGATGACGAGATTGAGGGTAGATGATGCGACGACTGGCCGGGCGGATATTACCCGCTGCCGCATTTCTGGCGGTTCTCACAACCTTTGCTTACGCAGAACCGGCGTTCGATCCCAAGCCGTGGCTGGACGATCTGGCGCAGACGCGCGAGGTGTTCCTCACCAAATACGCCAATCTCGAATGGGCGGTGTTCGACCGCGAGGCCGATCTGCCCGGCCTGTTCGACGATACGCGCAAGCGCATCGAAGCGGCGCAGAGCGACACCGACGCGCGCGCCGCGTTCGATCGGCTCGCGCGCCGGCTCGGTGATGGCCACGTGGTGTTCGTCTGGCCGGTGCACGGCGCGCCGCATGGCGATGCCGCTCCGTCCCTGCCGTGCGCGGACTACACATCCGCGATCGTCAGCCCGTCGATGGTGGCGCGCGTCGCCGGCTAT
>DATIYG010000301.1:0-5975 GCA_035517755.1 Rhizomicrobium sp.
TTTCGCGCCGTCGCGGGTGATGGCACCTTCGGTCAACAGCGCCTGAAGCCGCGACCGGCTGAGATCGGGCAGCGCCTGCGCCAGGAACCGGTCGAGCCTGAGGCCCGCGTGCTCTTCGGCCACGGCGGCCTCGCGTAACAATCCGTCCACGGAGGAACGTGCCTTGTCAGATTTCCCGAATATCTCCGGCACGGCTCCCGCCAATGACGATCCCACGAACAATCGAGCCTATCGGATGGCCCGCGCCGCGACCATCATTCTCGGCATACTGATCATGCTGGCCTTCGCGGCGCTGGTCATCGGTTTCATCTGGCGGCTGACCGGACATGGGCCGGGAAGCACACCGGTCTCGTCGGGCTCGCCGGAAATGTACCAGCTGCGGACGGGCGCCAAGATCACCGACATGAAGGTCGATTCCGGCCACGTGATCCTGCGCATCAAGACCGACCAGGGCGAAGAGATCCAGATCATCGACGACAACACCGGCCGCGTCGTGACGCGCGTGGTCGCACCGAAGTAATCTCAAACCGTCATGGCCGCCCTTGAGGCGGCCACCCATCCGGCGCGCGTCTGCGCGCCGAGATGAGCCTTTTGCGCTCGCGGACGCTCGCGCGATGGGTGGCCGGGTCAAGCCCGGCCATGACGAACGGGGGCGCGACCGGGCGATGACGATATTGGGTTTGAACGTCTATAAGACCCGCTGCATTCCGTAGCTGATCATTCCGAGGAAATCGCGCCAGCGGTGATTGAATCTTCGGCGCAACGATCCCGCTTCCGGCGTGCGGCTGGGGCGCGTGTCGGCGTCCACGCCATCGAGCAGCGACAGCCATGCGCGATCCGTCTCGAAGCCGAGTTCGATCAGTTCGCCGGAAATATCGCCGTGGCGTTCGAGCTGCCCCTTCAACCGCGGAAGATGTTTGCGCCACACGCCCACGCTGTCGGGCGAGATGCTGCGGATCGAACGCATGGCGACGCGCCACTGGTTGTGCTCGAGCTCGGCGAAGTCGTGGAAGCGCGAGAAGGGCCGCGTCTCGGCGAGAAACGGCATTGCCGCCGCGAGCTTCGCCTGCACCGCGTCGGGATCGCGCGCCAGATCGTCATAGCGCACGAGATGGAATCGCGGATGGCCGAGATACGGCCGCGCCACCGCAACACTCTCTCGCCATGCGCGGACGTTCGTCCAATACTGGTCCGGCGCGCTCCCATGGATGCTCACCACCACGTCGCGCGGATCGCGCAGCATCCAGATGACGTGCAGCTTGGGATCGCGCGCCATGAGGAACAGCGCGAGCGCCTCGTCGGCCGGCTGCTTGGTGAGCACGGCGCGCTTGCCGCGCGTGGCGGCGCGCCACAGCCGCGTCTCCTTCGTCTCCGCCCCGTCGATATCGAAGCAGGAGAGCATCAGCGCCAGCATCAGGGTGGTGCCGCTGCGCGGAGCGCCGGTGACGTGGATGCGCCAGGGGTGGGCCATCAGGCCTTAAGCCTTGTGGTTGAACCTTGAGCCGCCGTGTGGTTCATATCGCCCTTCCGCTAACGCTCCCATCGTCTAGCGGTCAGGACGCGGCCCTCTCAAGGCTGAAACCGGGGTTCGATTCCCCGTGGGAGCGCCAATCCGGATTTCCGGCGCTGTTTTCGTTGGCGATTTTCGACGTTCGTCCCACGACCACTTTAATTCCATCGGGCGCGTGACCCTGGGCCCAAGGGCACGCCGACGCCGCCGCGTCGCATCAACCCCACCGGCCGGCAGAATATCTTTTTGCGTCGCGGCGACCGCTCACAAAAGAGTTTGTTCAAATTTCGGGGCCTAGCATGACCGCGCGTCCCCACCAGAACGGAGGAACTCAGGATGCATATCGCAAGCGTAGGCAGCGTGCCTGCCAATGTCGTGATGCCGAAAGTCCCGGAAGCTGCAGAAGGCCCCGGCCCGGATCACGACGGCGACAGCGACGACAAAGGCGCTGTTCGTTCGGCCACGGCTGCCGGAGTTGGTCAAACGGTCGATGTGACCGCTTGATTGCAGGCGTGACCGCTGTCTCGTTGCAGACAGCGGTTTCGCTTGCCAGGATTCACGGCTTCACATTTCTCATCGGCGGCAATCAGCGGGCACCGTTGACAATTCGAGCGTCCAGGAGGGGCTCACCACCTCGCAAACCGTGAAGCGAAAAGACGCAGAAGCGATCGATTGTCACACCGTTTCGCGTGCGGGGAATGCACTCCAAGGGCTTGATCGACATGAAGTACGGCTTGATCTCGCCCAGCTCCCGGTCCGGACGCTCCGTCACATAAAGCAATTCCCCTGAGAGAAGCGCTTCGTCGGCTTTCGCTGTCTCCGACCAGCGAAACCCTTCCGTCGGTTGCAGCACCGGCAGGTGCGGGCGAACGTAGAAGGACAGCCAGCCGGACATGAAATATCTGGTCGTGACCAACGCACCCGCATGCCTCGCCTGCGCAATCGAACCGATCCGGGCCGTGACGCGATCGAGACCGATACCCGTCATGCGCGCGATGGGATCGGCCTTTCCGTGCACCAGCAGTCCGGTCCACATCTGCAAATAGGCGACGAACAGCACGGCGATTGCCGCCGGCAGCGCAGAGCGCTGGATCCAGCCGATGAAGCCTTGCCACCTGCCCCCGATCGGCTCGACCGACGCTGCGAGAATGGCAAGCCCGGGATAGACGAACGACGGCCAGTTCCCCTGCACGCGATCGTGCAGCGCGTGGAGGGTGAAATACGCGACGGCCGGCCAGACCAGCGCCACCGCCATCGCCAGGGGTTTCCTGAGGGCGGTTGCCGTCGAACTCGTCGTCAGGCCGATTGCGCCAAGCAGCAGGATGCAGGGCGATGCGAGCGCAATCTGCGCGCCGAGAAATTCGAGCACGAATTGCAGGCCTGGCCTGCCTGCGGCGATTCGCCCGAACTGATATTTGAATGACATCCATCCATGCGCGTCGTTCCAAGCGAGATTGGGAAGCAGGCACGCGACGGCGATGGTGGCCGCAAGATATGGCCACGGCGAACGCAACGAGCGGCGGCCATCGGGGGTGACGACGGTCCAGACAAGCACGCTCAGCGCAAGAAAGAAGGCCGTGTATTTCGCCAGCATGGCTGCGCCCAGCGCCAGGCCAACACCGATCCACCATCGCCGATCCTGACTCTGTTGCAGCTTCGCGATCGCGAGCAGCAGGAAGGCGGACGCCGCCATGACGAAAATGTCGGGCGTGGCGGCCATCCCTTGCGATGCAAGCATCAAGGTGGCGTTGAAATAGACGCACGCGGTCCAGGCGCGGGAATGTCCTCCGAAAATCAGCGCCGCGGCGCGCCACACCGCCCAGGAGGCTGCCAGCGACGCGAACAGTGATGCAAGCCGGACACCAAGCTCCGTGTCGCCCAGAAGCGCCGTTCCGCTCCGGATGGCGAACGCAATCAGCGGAGGATGCTCGAAGTAGCTGATCGCCAGGTGTTTCGACCAAAGCCAGAAATACGCTTCGTCAAACGACAAGGGCAGGAAGGCGGCCGTCGCCAGCCGGAGAGCGGCCAGCGCAATCAGAAGGAGAAGGGCCGCGCGATAACCCGATGTGGAATGCGCCGGATGGAACGTGACGCGCGTCGCATCCGCAGATGAAGGCATTTTCACAATGCAAATACCAGGATGGCCGATCTCAACAGACGCCGCCGGAGCGGCGGCACCACACTCTTGACGGCAAACTCTTTTGCAGGAGTGTGACGAGCGAGCAGAAGTGCAAGCGTCAACATGCAAACCAGGCACGATCCGAAGGTGGTGAGAAGCGCGTTCGATCGCCAACGCGCCGCATCTGCCGGCGATCCCTCAGCAAACCGGACGCCCGGCAGGATCCGCTACTCGTTCGTCATCCCCGTCTTCAACGAGATTGCGGTCTTGCCGCAGCTTATTTCGAAGCTCGATGGGCTGATCCTGACTCTCGATGGTGTGGCCGAGGTGATCTTCGTCGATGATGGAAGCCGGGACGGCAGCGCCGACCTGATCGGGGCTGCGGCACGCCGCCGCCCGGAATACAGGCTGCTCGAATTGTCGCGCAATTTTGGTCATCAGGCGGCGATTACGGCCGGCATGGATCATGCCTCAGGTGACGCCGTCATCATCATGGATGCCGATCTGCAGGATCCTCCCGATCTGATTCCAAAGCTCATCGACAAATGGATCGAGGGATACGACATCGTCTATGCCCAGCGCGCCGGCCGCGAGGCCGAAAACGCGTTCAAGCGCGCGACGGCGTGGCTGTTCTACCGGCTGATCCGGCTTCTCACGCCGGTCGAGATTCCGCGCGATGTCGGAGATTTTCGTCTGGTTGACAGAGCGGTGATCGACTCCTTCACCACCATGCACGAGAGGGACCGCTTCGTCAGAGGCATGTTTGCCTGGATGGGATACCGGCAGATCGCCGTGCCGTTCACCCGGCCGGAACGCGCCGCGGGCGAGACGAAATATCCCTTGCGGAAAATGCTGGCGCTTGCCTTCAATGGTATCTTCAGTTTCTCCGATGCGCCGCTGCGCTTCGTCATCTGGCTGGGCATGATCGTGTCCGTGCTGGCCATGCTGGCCGGCTCCTATGCGATCGTCCTTCGCTTCCTTGGCGGCAACACGGTGCCCGGCTGGACGTCTATCATCGTCGCCGTGGCATTCCTGGCGGGTCTGAACATGCTGATGACAGGCATTGTCGGCCTGTATGTTGGCCGTATTCATCATGAAGTGAAGGCACGCCCACTCTATCTCGTTCGCTCCTCATATGGCTTTCGCCTGAGGGCAGCACAGGCGCTGCGGTCCGTCTGATTCCTATTCTTGCTGCTGCATGGCGTAGGTGAGCGAGACGCCGATCGTTCGCGGCCTTGGTGGCGTCACCTGCGACTCGAATGGAATGCTGAACGGATTTCCGAACGCAAACGTATTCCCACGGTCGTTCGTCAGATTCTCCGCGAACAGGACGGCCTGCCAGGCCTCCGTCGTCAGACCGAAGCGAACACTCATGATCTGGTAGTTCCCCATTGCCGGCGTGGTTTCGCTGAAACCAAGGTGCGAGCTTCCGACGTAATTGTACTCGACCGACGCAAAGCCGTTGATGTTGCTCTCCAGCGGATGATCGTAGCGAAGCGAGAGTCCGAAGCTGACAGATGGTGCGCCGGGAAGGCTGCCTTCCGACGTCACCAGCAATGGATTGGCCTTGCTGAGGTTGGGATTGTTCCAGAATACGTTTCCGTTCAGGCGCAGGTTTGGCAGGACCTCGCCGCTGCCTTCCAGTTCGGCACCAAGGTCCCGAACGTCGCCGGCGTTGAGGATGTAAAACGCGCCGTCGGGCGCAATCTGGTCGGTCTGCACATTGCGCCATTCGGCGAGATACACTGCCGCATTGATGAATGCGCGGTCGTCGAACAGCCGCAGCTTTGCCCCGCTCTCGTAGTTGCGCAGGACATCGGAATCGAATGCGACCCCATCGTCTGCCGCATGCTGTGGGCCGTCCACATTGAGTCCGCCGAGGCGGTACCCTTCCGAGTAGCTGGCATAGAACGTCATATCGTAGTTCGGCCGGTAGGCGACGGCCGCTTGCGGAGCAAACCCCTTCTGCTTGTTGCTGCCGCGAAATTGGGAAGCGGCCTGCAGCAACCCATCGATATGCGCGCTGACATCGTGCGACGCCACAAACAGTCTGGCGCCGGCGGTAATCGAAATTTGCTCCGAGACATTGTAGGTCACCTGGCCGAAAAGAGCTGCCTGGTTTGTGCGGTCTTCCCGCGTTTCCGATCTGCCATTCACGCGTCCGCCGGAACCATCCGGTCCGGATAGGCTCGATAGAAAATCTTCATCCTCGTGAGACAAAAAAAGTCCGGCAACCCACTGCCATGACTGCCCAGCCGTCGAGGACAATCTTGTTTCGTGCATGAACGAGCGGATGCTGCGCCTGTAGTCGAAGGGCGCCGGGCCCAAGCCGGTCAATTGCGGCCA
>DATIYG010000302.1:0-6619 GCA_035517755.1 Rhizomicrobium sp.
GCATCGAGTCCCTTCACCGATTTCGTGTCGATAAATTTCTTCGCGATGGAAACGCCGCACGGGCTGAACGCATTGCCGTGCCCGCCTTGCGGAAACACGACATGCAGGCTGTTGCTCAGGTGGCGCGCAACCGGCTCGGCAAATTCGACCGGTGTTGTCGGGTCGCGGCCGCCGGAAAACAGGACGGTCGGGATGTCCGATTGCAGCGGCTCGAAATAGGACGCCGGAATCTTTGCGTGCGGCCACAAGGCGCAAGCCTGGCGATAGTCCTCCACGAGATAGTCGCCGAGGAAGGTTCCGGCCGTCCATCGGATCTCCTCGTCCTTGTCGTAGGGCTGCACTTCGGCACAGGTGATGGTGAGATAGACGCCCTCGGAGAGCGCGCCGCCGAGGTTGGATGCCCGGTCGTAATAGGCCTGCGCAAACACATCGACGTTGCCGGACTCGGCGGCGTTGGTGATTTGCTGCGGCAGAAGCGCGGTCTGTTGCGGATTGTAGAGGATGCCGCGCACGGTGTAGCCGAAATCGCCGAGCGAATAGCGCACGGCGATCGGTGCCGCCTTCGGCTTGGGACGGATGTGCGCCGTCAGCGGGCCGCGGCGGAAGCTGTCGAGCACCTTGGCGAAGGACTGCGCCAGATGCGGATAGGCTTTGGCGCATGAGGCTTGCGCCGCGCAATCGGCAAACACGCGCTCGAGTCCCTTCTGCGATCCGTAGGCGTAGTAGAGCGGGTCGCGCGAGCTGAACGGATCGACGGCGTCGAGGATCGCGGCGGCGACATGCGCCGGGTGCTGGCGCATGTAGACCTGCGCCGCCTTGGTTCCATACGAGCCGCCCCACACGATGATCTTGTCGTAGCCAAGCCAGGCGCGCACATCGTCGAGATCGTCGGCGGCAATCGACGAGGTGTAGAGCGTGAGGTCGGCCTTCTTCTCAAGCTCGGCGCGGCATTTCTTCAATCGCTGCGGATCGTTTTCGATGTGGCCGAAGAAACCTTGCGGCGTCGATGGCGGCGCGCACTGAATCAGGTCGGACGATCCGGTTCCGCGCTGATCCACCAGCACGATATCGTGACCATGGCGCAGCATTGTTCCCGTCGGGTCGCCGACGATGTCCTTCGCGCCGTCCGTGTTGGACCCGCCCGGACCGCCTGCCAGGGGAAAGATCGGCTCTTTCTTGTCGGCGCCGATCGCGGGCACGACCACGACAGCAATCGGGATCTTGCGGCCGCGTTGCGTTTCCCGGTTCTCGAAAACCATCAGCGAGCCGCAGAGCACCGACTTCAGCTGCTTGCAGGGTTGCAGGCCCGGACTAGCCGCATGGGACGCCGATCCCAGGCCGATCCATGCCGCCGCCGCGACGGCCACAGCAGCACCTAGCCGAAACAGACCAACTTGCATCGCTCGCATCGCCGCCCCATCGCAATGTCTCGTGGCAGTGTAGCAACTCTCAGAGGACATAACGGAATGGGGGCCGCCAGCTGAGCGACGATGAGAGACGCTCAGGCTCCTCGTCGGAAACGGCTGCCGGCCGTCCGGCCGAAGGCGTGGTGGTCATAGATGCCCTTGTGTTCTCCCTATGACCCTTGAACTATGCAGGACAAAGAAGCTTCACTTGCGCGCACGCCGTCAGTCGCGGCTCAATCCGCCCCGGCCAATCACGGAGATTTCGAGATGCATACGGCAAGAGTTGGTTCGGGGACGATTGGCGCGGCGGTTTTCGCGGCGGCCCTGGTGCTGGGGGCAACACCGGTGGTCGCGCAAGTCTCGCTCGACGTTCCGGCGGCGACCTACAAGGTCGATCCGCGGCACACGCAGATCATCTTCGCCATCCAGCATATGGGGCTTTCCACGTTCTATGGCCGCTTCGGCGCGCTCTCCGGTTCACTGACCTTCGATCCCAAGCAGCCGGAAAGCAGCGCGCTTTCGGTCACCGTCGACATGACCAACATCCAGACCCATGTGGAGGAGCTGGATCGCGAGCTGACCAAGAACGTCTTCCATGCCGACAAATTCCCGACTGCCACCTTCACCGCGACGAGCATCACCAAGGCCAGCCCGACGACCGGCACAGTCACGGGCAATCTCACTTTGGCCGGCGTTACCAAGCCCGTGACCCTGAACGTGACGTTCGACGGCGGCCGCGATTCGCCGATGCCGTTCCAGCCCTATCGCATCGGCTTCAATGCGACGACGAGCGTGAAGCGGTCCGATTTCGGATTGACGGGCATGATGTGGTCCGGCCTCGTCGGCGACGATGTCTCGCTGATGATCGAGTGCGAGCTGGAGAAGCAGTAGGCCGGCGATAATTCACGCCTGGGCGCGCAACGGCTCGGCGGCGGGAAATTCGGCCCATACGCGCGTGCCTTCGCCAGGCCGGGTGTCGACGTGGAACGTGGCGCCATGCGCCTCGACCAGCGCCTTCACGATCGGCAGTCCGAGGCCGGTGCCGCGATGCTCCACCGCCATCGTCTGCTCCACCTGGCCGAAAGGCTGCATCGCGCGGGTGACGCCATCGGGCGACATGCCGACACCGGTGTCCTCGACGCCAAGGACAACGCCTCCGTCAACCGTTCGCTGCGCAAACAGCAGGACGCAGCCGCCGCGCGGCGTGAACTTCACCGCGTTGGAAAGCAAATTGGTGAGGATTTGCCGGATGGCCCGCTCGTCGGCCGTCAGCGACAGCCCGCTCTCGACATCGAGTGACAGCGCGAGGCCGCTCTCCGCGGCTTGCGCTTCGACCAGGCGGAGCGCTGCGGCCGCCACAATTGCGATGTCCAGTTCGCAGGGCCGCAGCTCCAGCTTGCCCGCCTCGATCTTCGCCATGTCGAGCACGTCGTTGATCAGGCTCAGCAGGTGCAATCCGCTGTCATGGATGTCGTTGACGTATTCCAGATATTTCGGCGGCGAAACCGGCCCCAGCGTTTCCTGCCGGACGACGTCGGAGAATCCGATGATGGCGTTCAGCGGGGTGCGCAGCTCGTGGCTCATGCTGGCGAGGAACTGGCTCTTGGCGCGGTTGGCCTGCTCGGCTGCCGCCATCGCACCGGCCAGTTCCCGTTCGCGCCGCCGCTCCACGGTGATGTCGGCCAGCGTGCCGATGGCGCGGCTGGCGATCCCGTCATTGTTGCGGATGACGCGGCCCTTGATCGCCACAATGCGTTCCTCACCATCGCTTGCGCGACGGATTCGCATCTCGACATTGCGGAGGTAATCCGGCGCCGCGGACAGCTTTGCGCCGTTTCCGCCGAAGCTCTTGCGGAAGGTTGGACGATCGTCGGGATGGATCATGTCCAACAGCAGCGGAAGGCTTGGAGTGGTCGTTTCAGGCAGGCCCAGAATCCTCTTGAACTGGGCGGACCAGATGTCCGCGCCGGTTGTCAGCTCGACATCGTAGGTGCCGATGTTGGTGGCTTCCGCGGCGAGGTTCCAGCGCGCTTCGGTCTCGCGCAATTCCTCTTCGCTGCGATGCTGGGCGAGCGCCAGCCGCACCAGGCGCGCACAAGGTTCGAGGAGCCCGAAATCGTGGTCCGACGGCGCGCGCGGCTCGCGATAATACATCGCGATCGTGCCGAGCACGGTGCCCGCTTCGGTGATGATCGGCAGCGACCAGCAGGCGCGCAAGCCGAAGGACAGGACAAACTCGCGTGGCGCTTCCCACAACGGATCCGTCGCGATGTCGGTGACGATGACCGGCTTGCCGGTGAAGGCAGCCGTCCCGCACGAGCCGCAATTGGGCCCGATCTCCACGCCTTCGATTGCCTCGCAATAGGCTTCCGGCAGGCTGGGCGCGGCAGCCGGGCGCAGATGTTTGCCGTCGCGCTTCAACAGCACGATCGAGCACAACGCCGGCGGCGCGAGGCGCTCGACAAGAAGTGCGATGCGATCGAGCACGTCGCGAAGGCTCGCGCCGTTCGCCAGCAGATCGATGATTTCGCCCTGCGATTCGAAAAGGTCCCTGAGGGGAAGCGACGAATTTCGAATGCTTGGCAGATTGCGGGGGTCGCGAGACAGCGACACCGCTTCAGCGCTCATCTGGACACGTCCCGAATTCGCTTTTTCCTGTAAGCGGCACCCAAAGGGATGCATGGCCGATATTCGACCGGTCCCGTTAACAAAGCGTACAGCGGTACACAGAGTGGCCGAGGCGCTATTGGTCACGCTTGCCCGCAAGCCGCCGAGGCTCTAGAGCCATGCGCGACGCGCTATTCAAGGCTTAACCATGTCCGCGAACATCCCGGCGGGCTTTGCGCCCTTGCGGCTCACCATGGGTCTGCTGGGCGTACTTGGCCCGCTCTACGGCAAGTGGTCGGATGATCACCTCGTACTCGGGTTCCGCGTCGAGGAGCGGCACTGCAATCCCGGCAACGTGGCGCATGGGGGCATGCTGGCGACCTTCGCCGACATGCTGCTCCCGTTCGCGGCGCGCCTGCAGGGGCCGACCGACATGGGCTTTCTGCCGACCGTGAGCCTCACCTGCGACTATCTGGCGCCGGCGCCGCTCGGGTCGTGGGTGGAAGGAACGGCGGGCGCGGTGAAGGTCACGCGCAATCTGATGTTCGCGCAAGGGCTCGCGACCGCAGACGGCGAACCGGCGTTGCGCGCGAACGGAATCTTCAAGATCAGCTCGCGCGGGGCAGGGCAGTTCACCTTCGCGCAGCTGTTCGGCGAGCGCTGACAATCTTTTCGTCATCGCACGGTCGCGCGAAGTAGCGCGATCCGGGCGATCCATTTGGATCAAGAAAAACGGGTCGCCCGCATAAAGCGGGCGATGACGATTTTGGGGTCAAGCAATTACGCGCTCGGCAGCTCGGTGCTGTAACCGAACGTCCTGAAGTCGATCGCGTAGGTCTCTCGCACGGCCTTGGTGGCGACCGGCGTGTAATAGTCGGCGAGCTTGAGCTCGGCGCGCTGCGCACCCTTGCGCACATTGCGGATGCCGGTCCTGCCGAAGAAGCGCAGCATCAGTTCGTTGAACTCCGTTTCGTAGTTCTCGAATTTCACGAAGCGGTCGTAGCGGATGCGGTCGCAGAAGATGTTGAAATACTGCACGCGCCAGTGCGGATCCATTTCTGCAGGCGTCTGATCCTTCACTCGCAAGGCGAAATCCGTGAACGAGATCGGCATCGTCATGCCGAGCCGCTTCGCCAGATTGTCCTTCGGATTGCTGCCGGCGAATTTACTCAAGTAACACGACAGCAGCCGCGCATAGGGGTTGCGCACGATGGCGAATTTGAACGGGATGAGCGTGTTCAAATCCTCGGCGCGGCTTATGCCGAGGTCGCTCGGCATGAGCATGGGCGCGGCCCAGCGGTTCACGTCGCGGAAATTCTCCGGCAGCGGCCGGTCCGCTGACAGATGCTGCAAGGTCATGCGCGCGGTGTTGTTGCCGCACTTCTCGTTCTTGGTGAACAGGAAATCGCGCCTGGGCGAGATGAAAATGGCGCTGTCGAAGCGCTCGCGCTCCTCGTAGGTGCCGCCGAGCCCCGCCGTGTCGAAGGCGGTGAAGCGCAGATAGTTGACGGCGCGGATGAGGCTGTTCATGGCTCGAACATAGGCAATCGGCCCGCGTTGCGCCAAGCTCTTGCGGGCCATTGCCTGCAGGGGCAAATTCCGGCCATGAACGACGTTCCCCAAACGACACCCGAGGCGCCATCGGAGCCGGTTGTCAGCAACGCCGACACCCGCTGGAAATTCGTCCGCGACGTGCTGGTCTTCGAACTTAAGCTGGCGCTCAACAACGTGCACAATTTCGTGCAGATCCCCATGACCTTGGCGGTTGCGATCGTCGATCTTGTGTTCCGCGGCAAGCAGGATGGCGAACGGTTCTACAAGGTCGTAGAGTATGGCCGCACCATCGACGACTCCATCGGCATCTACAGCATTATCGATCACCGTGAGCGCAGCCTGAATTCCGATTACACGATGGATGCCGTGCTGAAGCGCGTCGAAGGCGTGATCGTGCGCGAATTCGAAAAGGGCGGGACCGCGACCAGCGTGAAGGCCGCGGTCGATCGCGCCATCGACGAGATGCAGGCGCGCACCGGCCCGGTCGGCGACAAGGCGGAAGAGGCCATCAAGCGCGCCGCCGAGAAGGTCAAAGAGACGATCAGGGAACGGTCGTGATCCGCGCTTCTGGAGCCGACGAGAGCGAAGCCGCCTTCGTTGCCAAGGTGAGGGCGATCTCTTCGACCAAGTCGCCTAAGAAGCGCGGGCCGCTTAAGAAGGGCGCGGCATGATGGTCGGTTTCATCCAACAGGCATACCGCTTTACCTGGCTCGTGATTGCTTTTGTCGGTGCGATTTTACTGGGATCACTATCCCTGCCGAGAGGGCTGCTTTTTGTGGCGGCAATCTTTCTACCCCTCGTGGCCTACCTTGTTTCGAGATTGCTGTGGCGAGGCATTGCCCTTTTGACGGGGATCGAAATGCCGAGAGACGCCAAGTGAATTTTTCAAACGAAAACGCCACCGGTGGTTTGCAATCGCGCATATTCCCCTTCATGGGGGAGAGGGAGATTCAATGGTTTCCCTCGAATCCCTCAAGGACGTTCACCGTGATCTCCGCCAGCGCGTCGAGATTGTAGCCGCCTTCGAACACGAACACGGTCGGCAGCTTCAT
>DATIYG010000303.1:0-5079 GCA_035517755.1 Rhizomicrobium sp.
CTGTCGCAAGCGATGTCGAAGTCACGCTTGAATCCAATCCGGCGAGCGTCGAGGCAGAACGTTTCCGTGATTATAGGACGGCGGGAATCAATCGCCTGTCGCTCGGCGTGCAGGCGCTGAACGACGCCGACCTGAAATTCCTCGGGCGATTGCACAATGTCGCCGAAGCCAAGCAGGCTTTGGCAATCGCGATGGGCACGTTCGATCGCGTGTCGCTCGATCTGATCTATGCGCGGCCGAAACAGTCAGCGCAGCAATGGCGCGACGAACTCCGCGAAGCACTGGCGTTTGGAACAGAACATCTGTCGCTCTACCAACTCACCATCGAACCGGCGACGCCGTTCGCGACCTTGGCGCGGCAAGGCGCGCTGACAATTCCGGATGACGATACGGCCGCGTCGCTTTACGAAATCACTCAGGAGTTGACGGAGGCAGCGAGTCGCCCGGCGTACGAGATATCCAACCATTCAAGGCTGGGAGCCGAGTGCCGCCACAATCTGCTCTATTGGCGTTATAGCGATTACGCCGGCGTCGGTCCGGGCGCCCATGGGCGATTGCAGATCGGCGGCAAGCGCATCGCGACATCCACCGAACGATTGCCGGAACGCTGGCAGCAGCAGGTTGCTGAGCGCGGCCATGGGCTCATCGAACGGGCCGAGATTTCAAGAACCGACGCCGCGCGCGAACATCTGCTGATGAACCTGCGGCTGAGCGAGGGACTCGATCTCGCTCTCTATGAGCAGCGCTGGGATGTTTCACCCAATGCAAGCCGCATCGGCGAACTTCAGGCTGCCGGACTCCTCCGATTGGCTGGCACACGTCTCATGGCAACACCGCGCGGACGGCTTGTCCTCAACAGCGTCATCGCGGCAATCGCAGACTAGGCGGCGGCGAAATCAAGCGTGCGGCACCTGGAACGTCCGCGGCGCCGGATCGATCACGCGCGCATCATCGCCGTTAACCTGCAGGACGGCCAAGCCGCGATCGGCGGAGCCATCCGCATCGAAGCGGAAGATTCCGCTGACCCCGAAGAAGCCGTTGGGATCGGTCAGCGCGGCTTGCGTAAACCGGTGATAGGGCGGCCCGGAGGACATCGCTGCGATCAGCGACACCGCATCATAGGCAAGCGGTGCAAGCGGGGGTGGGTCGGCGGCGTAAACCGCCTTGTATTTCGAATTGAACGCTGCATCGGCTTCCGGCGAGGGCGCGGCGAACCAGCCTCCGGTGATGGCCGCGCGATCCATTCCCCTATCCGCCCACAATCCGGTCCCGAGCAGTTGCGGGTGCACCGTGCTGTTGTTGAACGCGCCCGCAATGAGGCTCATCGCCGTTCCGCCTTGCGACACCAGGACGGCATCCGCATGGGAGTCGGCAACGGCCTTCACTTCCGGCGTGAAGTCGCTCACGCCCGTGTTGAATCGCTGGATGGTCGCGACGTGAAGCTTCTCCGCGTCCGCTTCCGCCTTGAAGGCTTCCTCGACGCGGTCGCCATAAGGGGTTTGCGGAATGAGCGCCGCAAAGTTCGTGTGACCGTGCGAAGCGGCATAGGAGACGATCCGGCGCACTTCGTTGCCCGGCTGGTAGCTGAGAAGATACACACCATCGCCCGCCACGGTGCGATCGGTCGAAAAGGCGATGAGCGGTATGCCGCGATCGCGTGTGACCGGAGCCACCGCGCTGACCGAGGCCGCGAACACCGGCCCAACAATGACTTCCGCACCCTCATCTACAAGCTGGTGCGCAGCGGTGCCGGCTTCGGAGGGCGTAGAACCCTCGTCCGCGGCCATCAGAAGGATGTCGGGATTGTGCGCATCGAACAACGCAAGCTGGGCTGCGTTCATCATGGCCTTGGCCAGTGCGCGCGTTGCAGCCTGGCCATTCGAGAAGGGAAGGAGCACGCCAATGCGGATCGGCGTGCGTCCCTCCGGCATATTCGACAGACGAAGGAAGCCCGGTTCTTCCCCGGTCAACGGATGTGTGGCGGGCACCGCGGGCTTGGTCTCGACCACGGGCGGCGGCGGAGGTTTCGGTCCCTCCGGCGGCGCGCACGCGGCCAGCGCCCCTATCGCAACCAGGCCCGCTATGGCGCACATTGCTGAGACGAACCGGGCAGGCCGGAATGAAGCGGCAATCATCGAGAAATCTCTCTTCGGGGGCTGGCGCAACCTTGGAAAACCCTAATCTGATGGCGGAAAAAGGGCAAAACGTCGCGCCGGGGCTTTACGTCATTGCGACCCCGATCGGCAATGCCCGGGACATTTCGCTGCGCGCGCTCGACGTCCTCCGCCGCTGTGACCTGATCGCCGCGGAGGACACACGCGTCACCGCCAAGCTTCTCGCCATCTACGGCATCGCGCGGCCGCTTTCCGCCTACAACGACCACAACGCGGCGCGCGAACGGCCACGCCTTCTCGCGAAACTGCGGGATGGCGCGCGGATCGCTCTGGTCAGCGATGCGGGAACGCCGCTGATTTCCGATCCCGGCTACAAGCTCGTGCGCGAAGCCGTGGCGCTGGGCCTGGCGGTTCACACTGTCCCGGGCTCATCTGCAGTGCTGGCGGCGCTGACGCTGGCCGGGCTGCCGACCGACCGCTTCTTCTTTGCCGGATTTCTTCCCTCGAAGTCTGGCGGAAGGCGACAGGCGCTGGCCGACCTGAAATCCATTCCCGCCACACTGGTGCTGTTTGAATCTGCTCAACGGCTCGGCGAATCGCTGTCCGACATGCACTCGATTCTGGGCGCCCGGCCAGCCGCCGTCGCCCGCGAATTGACGAAGCTGCACGAGGAGGTCCGCCGGGGGACCCTCGCATCGCTTGCGGCGGACTACGCCGGCGAGACGGCGCCCAGAGGCGAGATCGTCATTGTGGTGGGACCTCCGGCCGAAGAGGAACCCGATCTCGCACGTGCCGACGCGCTCCTCAGGCGCGCTCTCGAATTCATGCCGTTGCGCGCGGCCGCGGATCTGGTGGCGGAAGCCCTGGAGATGCCGCGGGGTCTCACCTACGATCGCGGGCTCGCGCTCAAATCCGCCAATGACGGACGCTGAGGAAATCAGGGTCCGCAAGCGACGCGAGCGGCTGGGTCGCCGCAGCGAGATGTTTGCAACCTGGCTGCTGCGCCTAAAGGGCTACCGCATTCTGGGCCGCCGCGTCCGGACGCCGTTGGGCGAGATCGACGTCATCGCCCGGGCGCCCTCCGGAATGCTGTGCTTTGTGGAAGTGAAGATGCGATCGGCCGCGGAAACCGCCTTGCTCGCCCTCGGTCCGCAGCAGCAAATGCGAATCGCGCGTGCCGCCGAGCTCTATCTGGCCCACCGGCCGGATCTCGGACGGAAGGGCGTGCGGTTCGATGTGGTTACCGTCGGTGCGAGAACCTGGCCCCGTCATCTCGCCGATGCCTGGCGGCCGGATTGGCGTTGACGTGCGCTTGGGGCAAATTGCACGCCATGACAGGCACGCCGATTGATCCGGCAGAAACACTCCGCCAGCTGGGACAGGCAGGCGAAGGGCCGCACGATATTGCAGCCGCAGCGCTGATGCTGGCAGCGCTCGATCACGCCGGTCTGCCGCTTGCGCCCTATGAGGCGCACCTCGCGGAGATCGCCGAACTCGCACGGCAGGAAACACGATCTGCGCGCAGCGCCGAGGACGGCGCGCGCGCATTGTCCGCAATGTTATTCGGGCGCTTTGGATACGATGGCGATCGCCTCACATACGACGATCCACGCAATGCGGATCTGATCGCCGTGATCGATCGCAGGCGCGGCATGCCGGTTACCCTTGGCATTCTGCATCTTCATGCAGCGCGCGCCGCGGGGTTCGAAGCTTGCGGCCTGAATTCGCCCGGCCACTTTCTCCTTCGCATCGAAACGCGCGGCGGCAACGCGCTTATCGATCCGTTCAATGGCGGGGCCGGCGCCGAACGCGAACGATTCGGCACGCCGCCCGCGCTGGGCGCGCCGTCGCCCGACGATCCCAGAATTGTCGAACCGGTGAGCGATATCGAAGTCTTGTTGCGTCTGCAGAACAATCTGAAGGTGCGCGCCCTGAATGGCGGCGACCGGCCGCGAGCTCTCGAAGTCGCCAAGCGCATGGTGCTCATCGCGCCGAAGAAGCCCGAATTGTGGATAGACCTCGCGCGTCTCAACGAAGGGGCAGGCGCTTTAGGAGCGGCTACGCGCGCCTATGAGGCCTGCCTTGGCTTGGTGAAACCGGGCGCAGCATTACATAATGAAGCGGCGCTCGGGCTGCTGGCCCTCAAACGCCGTCTGCACTGACGAGGCTGCATGCCACTTTCCGTCGCCATCCAAATGGATCCGATCGAGAAGATCGATATCGCGGGCGATTCCACGTTTGCGCTGGCGCTGGAAGCGCAGGCACGCGCGCATTCCCTTCTCTATTATGGGCCACACGACCTGACGTTTCGCGACGGCCGTGTGACGGCGCGCGCCCGTCCGCTCGAAGTGCGCAACAAGAAGGGCGATCACTTTTCGCTCGGTGAAGCACGGGTAGCCGATTTGTCGAAACTCGACGTCGTCCTGATGCGGCAGGACCCGCCGTTCGACATGGCCTACATCACAGCCACGCACATCCTGGAGCGGATTCATCCAAAGACGCTGGTGGTGAACGACCCGTTCCATGTGCGCAACGCACCGGAAAAGCTGTTCGTCACGCTGTTCAAGGATCTGATGCCGCCGACGCTGATCACGTCGGACCGCGCAGAGATCGCCAGCTTCCGCGCCGAGCACAAGGATATCATCCTGAAGCCGCTGTACGGCAATGGGGGCGCCGGCGTGTTCCGCGTCAAGCAGGACGATGAGAACCTCGGCGCCATGCTGGAGATGTTCACGGCATTCTATCGCGAGCCTGTCATCGTGCAGCGCTACGTTCCCGAGGTGCGCAAGGGCGACAAGCGAGTCCTGCTTGTGGATGGCGAATTCGCCGGCGCCATCAACCGCGTGCCGGCGGCAGGCGAAGCGCGCTCGAATATGCATGTCGGCGGCAAACCGGAGCCCACCACTCTGACGGAACGCGAGCAAGCGATCTGCAAGGCGCTGGCGCCCGAGCTCAAGTCGCGCGG
>DATIYG010000304.1:0-4689 GCA_035517755.1 Rhizomicrobium sp.
TGGCCGACTAGGCCAGCGGCCTAGCGAAAAAGGCGGATGTCGATCCCAAGCTCTAGCCTCGTCCATTTGCGGTCGCCGGTCAGGACGGGAGCGGCTTCCCTTTGCGCCAGCGCCAAACAGGCGCGATCGGCGAGCGAGAGACCGAGATGCTTGGTGCGCACGCGCAGCGCGCCAGCTCGTCGCGCGAGTGGCGCATCAAAGGCGACAGTGTCAACGCCTATGGCCGCAAGCTTATGCAGCGCCGCTTGCAAGCTATCGCCACGGTCGAGACATTTGCCGATGACTTCCGTGTAGTTCACGGCGGAGAGCAGAGCCCCAGGCAGGACGCTTTGCACGTTCGCGGCGCCCGGCTCGTCGAAATACAAAGCGAGCACGGCGGACGCGTCGAGCACGACAGGCATCAGCGCTTCCGCCTGCGCGCGCGTAGCCAACGCAACGTTTCCTCATCTTCCTTAGCGGCCTCGGCGCGGCGTTCGGCTATCAACTCATCCGATGCATACACGGAGCCTTTGGCCATTGAAGAAGCCTCCTCTCGGATTTTGCGCAGCCCATGCAGATGGCTGTGCATGCGCACTTCGCCGTCCTTGAGCCAGGCGGTGATCACGTCGCCAACCTCAAGGCCCATGGCTTCGCGCATCTCTGCCGGCAACAGCACCCGCCCCTTTTGGCCCAGCACCAAGAAGAAACGCACGGTGCCGTCAGGAAGGACCTCAGGCGGCGGGGGCTTACGCTCGCCCCGCGCGATCTCCTCCGCCCAGGCGCCGCCGGTGCGGGGAGCACCATAGGGCGTGTTCGCCGATGCCGCGAACTCGGTTTATCTGCACGATGTCCACGGCGCATCGAGCACCGACTGGATCGACGACGAGAAGAATGTCGCCGAAGCCTTCGAGCGCATGTCGGGCGGCTTCCGCTGTCTCGTCGTGCTGGACGATGCCAACCGGCGCAAGCCGCTCGGCGTGATCACGTACGAAAGCCTGATGGGCCAGACACTGAAGGCTGCGGCCAGCAACGCAAATCCGTCATCGGTCAGCATGGGCGACTTCCGCCCGTTCCGCTGAAACTCAGACCGTCTCTTCGAACAGCTCGCGGCCGATGAGCCAGCGGCGGATTTCGCTGGTGCCGGCGCCGATCTCGTAGAGCTTGGCGTCGCGCAGCAAACGGCCGGTGGGGAAATCGTTGATGTAGCCGTTGCCGCCCAGGCACTGGATCGCCTCCAGCGCCATCCACACGCCCTTCTCGGCCGCATAGAGGATCGCGCCGGCGGCATCCTTGCGGGTGGTTTGTCCGCGGTCGCAGGCCTGCGCCACCGCGTAGACATAGGCTCGCGCCGCCGACAGCGTCACATACATGTCGGCGATCTTGCCCTGCATGAGCTGGAACGAGCCGATGGGCTGGCCGAACTGTTTGCGGTCATGGATGTAGGGCATCACGACGTCCATGCAGGCCTGCATGATGCCGATGGACCCGGCCGCCAGCACCGCGCGCTCGTAATCGAGACCGCTCATCAGCACGCGCGCGCCCTGCCCGTCGCCGCCGAGCACGTTCTCTTCCGGCACTTCGCAATCCTCGAAGATGAGTTCGCTGGTGTCGGAGCCGCGCATGCCGAGCTTGTCCAGCTTCTGCGCCGTGCGGAATCCCTTCATCCCCTTTTCGATGATGAAGGCGGTGATGCCTCGCTGGCCAGCGACCGGATCGGTTTTCGCATAGACCACCAGCGTGTCGGCCTGCGGGCCGTTGGTGATCCACATCTTGCTGCCATTGAGGATGTAACGGCCGCCCTGCTTCTTGGCGCGCAGGCGCATCGATACGACGTCCGAGCCGGCGCCAGGTTCGCTCATGGCCAGTGCCCCGACATGCTCTCCGGAAATCAGCTTCGGCAGATAGCGCGCTTTTTGCTCGTCATTGCCGTTGCGGCGGATCTGATTGACGCACAGGTTGGAATGCGCCCCGTAGGAGAGGCCCACCGATGCCGAACCGCGGCTGATCTCTTCCATGGCCACGCAATGCGCGAGGTAGCCGAGACCGGCGCCGCCCCATTCTTCTTCGACGGTGATGCCGAGCACACCGAGCTGTCCAAGCTCCGGCCAGAGATGGCGGGGAAATGTGTTGGATTTGTCGATCTCGTCCGCCAGCGGCGCGATATTGTCGGAGGAAAAGCTGCGCACCGTGTCGCGCAGCATCTCGACCGTGTCGCCGAGGTCGAAATCGAGCACCGGGTAGCTGTTGGGGATCATCATGTATCGCACTGGTGAAGTGGCGCGCGGATGCTACTAGAGCGACGACGTCGTTGCCATGCCATTCCGCTTCGAGCCGATCACTAGTTCATCATCACCGCGACCGGCCTCGAGGCAATGCCGTTGACGACGACCTCCAACCTGCTCTCGCCGGTTTCGCAAGCCGTCGGCACGTCGAATTTTGTCGAACTGCGCGAACCGTCGGAAATGCCCATCGTGGAATGGCCGTACGTGCGCGCATAGCAGACATGTCCGCTTGCGACGTTGGTAAAGCGCACCAGGGGATAGTTCGTGGCCATCTGTGCGTCGTCGCCATAATAGCTGCCGAGCGTGAGGCCGTTGAACCGCTTGCCGCTCACGCGATTCCCGGTGCTGCCGACCGTGATCGTCGACGCCACCTTCGTCACCACCGGCGCCCAGGCCGCCTTGGCCTGGCCCTGCGGCGTGTAAATCTCGACGTCTCCGACATCGGCGCTCCACAATACTTCGCCGCTCGGCAAGAGCAGCATGCGGCTTTCATAGGAGGCAATGTTCGGTGCGCTCAACGGTTCGCTCACCTGCGTCATCGTCACGCGCGTGGCGCTCTTCACGTCGATTTCCAGGAAGTGCGACGGCGCGGTGTTCGAACCCGGACTGACCTGAGCCAGGATTTTGCCGCTGGGCAGCACCGCAGCGGGCGCGTCCGACGCATCGAGAGAGCCGTCGATATCCGGGAAATCCGGCCCCGCCGTCCATACGCCCGTCACGGGATCGTAGATGCCGGTGTGATGTGTCGCACCCAATTGCATCACCAGACCATTGGGCAGCAGTGGCGCCGGCCCGATCTCGTAGGTGTTGGGATCGGCCAGTACATCGGCGGTGTGATTGCCCGGCGACCAAGCGCCCGAGTCCGCCGAATAGATTTCGGTATCGTTGAAGTCCTCCCCGACATCGAGGCCGACATCGACGGTCAGCACTGTCTGGTCCGGCAGCAGCGTCCAACCTTCCTCGTCGTTGCCGTCGGCCTTGCCGCTGCCCGTCGGCGTCCAGGTCACGGCGTTCCTGTGGACGACGCCGAGTGCGGCCTGCGTGGTGCAGCAATTTGCCAGCATGTAGCGGCCATCCGCGAGAACCACACTCTGCGCATCGCCGATATAGTGCCAGCCATCCGGCGCATTGACGCTGAACCACTTGTCCGAAACGGGATCGTAGAGAGCGCCCAGTTTGGTCCAGGCGAAGTTGCAGAGATTGTATTCGCCACCGTTGACGATCAGCTTTCCGTCGGCCAGCACCTGAGATGCGAAATAAAGTGGCAGATAACCGCCCGGCATCGATGCCGTCTTGGTCCAGGTTCCGTTGTGGTAGCTGCCGAATTCGTCCGGCTTGAGGCGATACCAATTGCGCGTGCAGCCATCGTGCATCATTACCGTTCCGTCGGTAAGAAGCTCCGCGGTGTCGGGAAACGAAGTTCCCGGAAACGCATTGGCGAGTGGCGCCCAGGTTCCCGAATCGGCGCCGGACGGCGCGACATAGGGCGCGCGATAAGGTCCCAAGTGCCTATGCTGGCCCGGCAGCGGTGTCGTGTGGCGAGCCTCTGCGCCCGCGCACGACAAGCCAAGCATGGTGGCGAACGCCAGCATTGTCACGGCAGGACGACAGATGTGCATGAGACCCCCCAAACGTGGTGGTCAAGCCTAGCACGGCGGCCGGAGGCCGGGCCAATTCCGGGCCCTGATCAGCAAGCCGGGCATTCGCTCCGGCCCGGGTTCTTCGCTCCAAATAGTATGTCAGCCGAGGTTCGAATGGTGGTGCGGTCGAGAAGACTCGAACTTCCACGGGTTGCCCCGCTAGCACCTCAAGCTAGTGCGTCTACCGTTCCGCCACGACCGCATCCTGAGGGAGGGCGGATGTAGCAAAGGACTGGCGGGATGGGAAGTCCCTCGCAGCGCCTCAAATGCCCTCGCCATCCACGCCACGGTGGATGCCACATTCATCCTTTGCCAGGCCGGCCCAGCGGCCCTCGCGGTAGGTCTCTCCGGCCTCAAGACGCCGCGTACACGGCATGCATCCGATGGACGCGTATCCATCGTCGACCAGCGGGTGCTTCGGCAGATTGTGCGCTTCGAAATATACGTCGATGTCCGCACGCGACCAATTCCACAGCGGATTGAAGCGATACGTCGAGCCAACGTACTCGACACCCTGCATCGCTGAACGTGTTCTGGTTTGAAACTGCTTGCGTCCGGTAACGACCGCTTCGAACCCGGCAAGCGCCCTGCTCAAGGGTTCAACCTTACGGAAGCCGCAGCAGGCGTCCGTGTTCTGTGACCACAAGGTGCCTTCGGGGTCGAGCTGTGCGCGATCGGCGGGATGTGGGCCGATCGCGCGGATATCGATAAGGCCGAGCTGGTCCTGGAGACGGTCGCGATAGCGCAGCGTTTCGCCGAATAGCTTCCCCGTATTGAGAAAGAGGATC
>DATIYG010000305.1:0-2654 GCA_035517755.1 Rhizomicrobium sp.
GCTGGCGAAATTCCGGCGCAACCATGTCGGCATCGTGTTCCAGTCCTTCCATCTCATCCCGACCATGACGGCGCTGGAGAATGTCGCCGTGCCGCTGGAGTTGGCCGGCGCTGCCGATGCCTTCGAACGCGCCCGCGCCGAGCTGGAGACGGTGGGACTGGCTGCGCGCGTCGATCATTATCCGTCGCAACTTTCCGGTGGCGAGCAGCAGCGCGTGGCGCTGGCCCGCGCCATCGCGCCGCGGCCGCAAGTGCTGTTCGCCGACGAACCGACCGGCAATCTCGACACGCACACGGGCGCCGACGTGGCCGATCTGCTCTTCGCCTTGCAGGCGCGCGCGCGCACGACCCTGTTTCTCGTCACGCATGAAGAAGTCCTGGCGAAGCGCTGCGGCCGCATCCTGCGCTTACAGGACGGCATGATCGTCGCCGACGAACGCGTGACGGTTTCATGAGCGAGTTTGCGCTGGCCGCACGACTGGCGCGGCGCGAGTTGCGCAGCGGACTCTCGGGCTTCCGCATCTTCTTCGCCTGTTTGCTGCTGGGTGTCGCGGCGATCGCCGGTGTCGGATCGTTCGCACAAGGCCTGCTTACCGGCATGGCCGCCAACGGACGCACGCTTCTCGGCGGCGACGTGGCCGTGGAGCTGGTGCATCGCGCGGCGACGCCGGCCGAACTCTCGTTCCTTCAAAGCTACGGCCGCGTGTCGGAAACCACCTCGATGCGGGGCATGGCGTATGCGTTGAAGAACGGCGCAGAGGCCGACCGCCAGCTGGTCGAATTGAAATCGGTGGATGAGGCGTATCCGCTTTACGGTTCGGTGGGACTGTCGCCCAACACATTGCTTGCCAGTGCGCTGACTTGCACAGCGTCTCACCCTCCCCTTGAGGGAGGGTCGAAATTTGCGAACGTGAGTGAGCAAATTTCGGGGAGGGGTGATGTCCGGCAGCACCCCTCCCCGAATTCGAAATCGCTCGTATGTGGGGCTGTGGCCGAACAGACCCTGCTCGACCGGCTTAATTTGCGCGTGGGCGGGATGATGCGCATCGGCAGCCAGGATTTCCGCCTCACCGCCGTGCTGAAGAGCGAACCGGATCGAATCTCCGGCGGATTCAGTCTCGGCCCGCATGTGCTGATCTCGAAACCAGCGTTGCAGCGAACCGGACTCGTCGTGCTCGGCAGTCTCATCGAATACCGTTATCGCATCGCACTGGCGAACGGCCACACGCCGGCCGAATTCCGCGACGCCGCCAAACACGCTTATCCCGATGCCGGTTGGCAGGTGCGCGACCGCAACGCCGCCGCACCGGGCCTGAAGCGCCTCATCGAACAGATCACCATGTTCCTCACACTGGTGGGACTGACCGCACTGGCGGTCGCCGGCGTGGGCGCCGGACAGGCGGTGAGCGCCTTCCTTGACCGCAAGCGCGCCGAGATCGCCACGCTGAAATCGCTGGGCGCCGAAGGCGGATTGATATTCTCCACCTTCTTTCTCCAGGTGATGGCGATCGCGCTCCTGGCCGTCGTCATCGGACTGATCGCGGGCGCCGCACTGCCGTTCGCGTTGAACGCAATGTTCGGGGCCGAGCTTCCCGTGAAGATGGATTTCGGCCTCTATCGCGCGCCACTGGCGTTGGCCGCCGTGTTCGGATTGCTGTCGGCAGCCGCTTTCGCCATTCCGCCACTGGCGCGCGCGCGCGAAATTCCGCCGGCGTCGCTGTTCCGCGATATGGTCGCACCAACATCGCGGCGCGGACGCGCGCCGTATTTGATCGCGGCGCTGACCGCAGCGCTCATCGTGATGGCGCTGGCACTTTATATTGCGCCCTCGCCCATATTCGCCGGATGGTTCCTCGCCGGAGTCGCGGGCGTTCTGATCGTGCTGCGCATCATCGCGGCCGGTTTGCGGTTTGCGCTGCGCCGTTTGCCGCGACCGAAGAATGCCGGATTGCGTCTCGCACTTGCCAACCTCACGCGGCCGGGCGCCGCAACGGCCGGAATCGTGGTGGCGCTGGGGCTCGGGCTCACCCTGCTTGCCGCCGTCACCCTGATCGACCGTACCATCCAGTCGCGCGTGGTGGACAGTTTGCCGGAGAAGGCGCCCACCTTCTTCTTCGTCGACATCCAGCCGGATCAGGCGGCGGCCTTCGACAAGACCATCGCGCGGTTCAAGACGGCGTCGGACTACAAGCGCACGCCGATGATCCGTGGACGGATCACCGCGTTGAACGGCGTGCCGTCGTCCAGGGCGAAGGTGGATGCGGGTTCGCGCTGGGCGCTGAACGGCGACCGCGGCATCACCTATGCGGCAACGCCGCCGAAGGACAACGACATCACCGCCGGCAAATGGTGGCCTGCGAACTACACCGGCTCGACACTCGTCTCGTTCGATGCGGAGCTTGCGCAAGGCATGCATCTGAAACTTGGCGACACCATCACGCTCAACGTGCTCGGCCGCGAGATCCAGGCGCGTATCGCCAATTTCCGCGACGTGGATTTCTCCAATGGGCGGCAGAATTTCGTGCTGATCCTGTCGCCTGGCCTGATCGACAAGGCGCCGCATTCGTTCCTTGCCACCGTTCGCGTACCAGACCGCGACGAGGAAGCGATGTACCGCGCCGTCACCGACCGCTTCCAGAATGTCTCCACCGTGCG
>DATIYG010000306.1:0-6550 GCA_035517755.1 Rhizomicrobium sp.
CTGCTGCGGCAGCCAGCCGAAATACGACATGAACACGGTGTCCGATCCGGCGAAACCGACGCGGTCGCGCTGGTTGTTTCGGTCGAGCCGTACGGCCAGGCCGTAGCCTTCCCACGCCTCGCCTTGGATCTGTTCGTGCGGCGACATCATCAGATTCGCCACATCGCGGGGCACACCGGGAATCTTGCCGGTCAGTCCCCGATAGTAGCGCTCCATGTCGACCACGGTGGATTGCGTGCCGCCATTGCCGCGCAGGTTCCAGTCGGCGCCCTTCAGCCTGGCGATGGAATTCGAGATGATATCGTCGCGCGCCTTGCCGGGCGGATAGCCATAGGCGAACTGGTCGGCCTTCGCACCGCCGAACTGCGTGAGGCCGGTGCGGCTCATGCCGAGCGGCTTCCACAGATGGGCGCGCAGGTAATCTTCCCACGATTGGCCGGACACCTGCTCCACCACGGCGGCGAGGACGCTGTAGCCCATGTTGGAGTAGTGATCCGTGCCGGGCTTGAATTCGAGCGGCAACGCCATGCACTTGTGCAATTCGGTTTCTCTGGTCAGCAGATCGAAATCGTCGCCGCAATGATCGGTGAGCCCGGCGTGATGGGTGAGCAGCTGGTGGATCGTGGCCGAAGCCGCCGGTTCGGCTGCGCCGGGCAGATAGGTTTTCACGGGCTTCTCGATGTCGATCTTGCCTTCGTGCGCGAGATTCAGAATGGCGAACGCCGTCATCGATTTCGTCAGCGAGCCGATCTGGGCGATGGTGTCGATGCGGAACGGACTCTTCCTCTCGCGGTCGGCATAGCCGTAAGCCTTGCTGAAGATCGGCTTGCCGTGCTGCTCGATGAGGATGTAGCCGCCGAAACCCTGCTTCTGCACCGCATTGGGCATCGCCGCTTCGATGGTGGCAATGGCTTGGGACCGCGCATCGGCGTGGGCTATGGCGGGAACAAGTGCTACGAGCACGAACACGGCGAAGATCGGTTTCATTCATTCTTTCCCATAAGGCGTCATCACCCGGTCGCGCGAAACAGCGCGATCCGGGTGACCCATTTCGCAGCTAGCTGCACTGATAACAGAAAATTGGGTCACCCGCATAAAGCGGGCGATGACGAAGGTGGGAAAGAGAAGGTGGGAAAAGAGAGGTGAGTTAGGTGTTCAGCAGCTTCAGCGCCTCGGCGTGGACGCGCGGATCGCCGGCGGCGAGCACTTGGCCTCCTTCGCTGCAATCGCCGCCCTGCCAGTCGGTGATGATACCGCCCGCGCCCCGCACCAGCGGAATGAGCGCTGCCACATCCCAGCGCTTGAAGCAGGATTCGACGATGACATCGACGAAGCCGAGCGCCAGCGCGGCGAACACATAGCAATCGCCGCCGAACCGGCTCATACGCACCTTGCTCCGTACACGGTTGAACCGCGCATGTTCGTCCGGCGTGAAATAGCTGTCCGGATGCGTCGCGCACAGCACGGCCTCGCCAAGCGACGCGCATTCGCGCACCGAGAGCGGCACCGTCGCGCCGCGATCGCGCATTTCCGCATTGCCGTTCACGCCGATGAAGCGCTCGCGAAGCACCGGCTGATCGAGAATGCCGAGCGCGGCCCGCCCGTCCTGCTCCAGCGCGATCAGCGAGCCCCATTCGTGGCGCCCGGTGATGAAGGCGCGCGTGCCATCCACCGGATCGAGCACCCACCGCCTGCCGTTGCGCGACGGTTTCTCGCCAAATTCCTCGCCGAGAATTCCGTCGTCCGGCCGCTCGCGGTCGAGAATGGCGCGGATGGCTTCTTCGGCACCCTTGTCCGCCGCCGTCACCGGATCGAACACCGCCTCGCCCGCCACCATCATGGGCTTGGTCGCCACATCCATGCGGGTGCGGAACAGCGGCCGGATGACTTCGCCCGCAGCATCGGCCAGGCGGTGGGCAAAGGCGATGGTTTCGGGATCGATCATGGCTTTGGTTTTAGAGCGAATAGCGAGTAGCGAATAGTAGCGCAATTTCCTACTCTACTCGCTATTCGCTATTCGCTAGTCGCTCAAGCAAGGGAACCCACACATGAAATCTGTCGTCGTCACCGGCGCGTCGACCGGAATCGGCTGGGGCTGCACCAAAGTGCTCACGAAGAAGGGCTTCCATGTGTTCGGCAGCGTGCGCAAGGACGCCGACGCCGCCCGGCTGAAGAAGGAGTTCGGGGACAAATTCACCCCGCTGCTGTTCGACATCACCGACGCCGCAGCTGTGCAGCGCGGCGCCGAGCAGGTGGCGGCCGCACTCGGCGGCGAAACGCTGGCGGGCCTGGTCAACAATGCCGGCATCGCGGTGGCCGGTCCGCTGCTCTATCTGAAGATCGACGAGCTGCGCCATCAGCTCGAGGTCAATGTGGTGAGCCAGGTCACCGTCACGCAGGCGTTCGCGCCACTGCTGGGCGCCGATCGCTCGCGCAAAGGCAAACCCGGACGGGTGGTGATGATTTCATCCGTAGGCGGACGCAACGCCACGCCGTTCATGGGGCCGTACAACGCGTCGAAATTCGCGCTGGAAGGATTGTCGGAGTCATTGCGCCGCGAGCTGATGCTGTTCGGCATCGATGTCATCGTCGTGGCGCCGGGGGCGGTGGCGACGCCCATCTGGGACAAGGCCGAGAAGGTCGATGTCAGCCAGTATGCCAACACGCCCTATTTCGCGCAGCTGGAGAAGATCAAGGCCTACATGCTGGATCGCGGGCCGAAGGGATTGAAGCCGGAGAAGATCGGCCAGGCCGTCTATCGCGCGCTGACCTTGTCGAAGCCGAAGGTGCACTACACGGTGTCGCCCGATCGCTTGCAGGAGACCATCATGGGCCTGCTGCCGAAGCGCATGGTCGACAATCTCATCGCCGGCCGATTGGGACTTAAACCAGGCGGCTAATGCTTCGCGATCCCGTCGAGCCAGTCGCCGAAGGTTTTGAAGTATCCGGGATCGAAGTGATCGAGCGTCGGGTATTCGGCAATGGTGCCGGTCTTCGCGATCATGCCGACATGATTGACATTGTCGATCATGACAATTTTCGTCGCCGGATTGCCATTGGTGGACAGCTGCTTCTCGATCAGCGCGCGATTGGGATCGGAAGGCACGACAAGATCGACACCGCCGAACATCGCCAGCACGGGAATGCGCAATTTTGCCCAATACGGCGCCGGGTCGAAATCGGCGATACGGCCGAGGAACGCGCGCGATCCGGAATTGGCCGGCTCCGGCGGCGCCAACAGCCATTCGGCTTTCTCCGCCATCGCCTTCTTGTACGCCGCGTCGATATCCGCCCACGGCTTCTTGCCTGTCGAGACATCCAGATCGAGGCGGTAATAGGCCATTGCCTCGGCAATCTCCGCCTTGGGAATTTCGTAGGCTTCGAGCTGTGCTTGCGTGAACTCGAGCGTCTGTTCGGCCGGCGTGACGCCGGCGCCCATCAGCGACACGATGAAATCGATGCCGCCGTCTTGCGCCGCCAGCGGCATCACCCAGCCGGCCTGGCTGATGCCGAGAAGGCCGACGGGCTTTCCCTTGAGCGGGGCTTGCGCGTGCGTGAATCTCGCGACGGCGCGGACATCCGAAGCGAGTTCTTCGAAACCGCCCTTCTTCCAGTCGCCGGTCGACTGGCCGGAGCCGCGCTTGTCGAACACCGCGACGGTCCAGCCGCGCCACGCGAGATAGTCCACCCACGGCCCGAACACCGTGCGCGGCTCGTCGTTCGATCCGTGCACGATGACGATGCCGCCAATCGGCGTGCTATCGGTGCGGTGGACGAATTCACCGGCCAGCTTCACATCGCCATTGGTGACGACGAACGGCCTGCGCTCCACCGGGATTGCATCAAGCATGCGATGCACCCCGTCGATATCGATGCTCAAGCGCTTGGCTACAGCCGCAACGGTTCCGGCATAGGTCTTCGGACTTTTCATGCCGACGCCGACGGCCATTCCGTTGGGCATCGCAACCAGTGGGCCGGTGCGGCCGCTCGCGTAGTCGACGTAGAACAGTCCATCGCCGAATTCCGCGAACGGCACGATCGCAACCGCACCTTTCGCATCCTGATAGAGTCCCTGCATGGGTGTCGGATCCGTTGTGGCAGCATGCGACGGAGGGGCTGCAATCAGCAGTGCCAGCAGCATCGCGAAGGCCGAGATGGCGGCGCGCGCGGCCGGCGCAAATCCCCTGAAGATCGCGTCGAGCTTGGTGGCGAGCCGCAGCTTCAGTGAATAGCGCTGCCCGGTGCGCAGCCAGTCCGCCACCGTCGAACCCCACAGATCGGTGACGATGTGTGCGGCGACCGCCGGCTCGACATCGGCCGACAATGTGTCCTTCGCCTGGCAGTCGCGAAAGAAGCGGATCATCTGGCCGCGATCCTTCTCGCCGGAATCGAGATCGGCGTTCTGGATGTCGGGATCGAGCGCGATCTGCCGGAAGATGGCATGCGCCAGCGGGCCCTCCTTGCGTAGCAACGCTTCGGCCTTGCCGTAGAATTCGGTGAGCGCGGCTTTCGGGTTCTGCGTCGACATAGCCGTCATCGCCGCGCCGAATTCGGCGTCGAGCTCCTCGTAATAGTGGAGCAGGATGGCGCCCTTGGTGGGAAAAAAGTTGAACACGGTCCCCTTGGCGACCTGCGCCTTGCGGGCGATCTGATCGACCGTGGTTGCCTCAAAGCCCTTGCTCCGGAACAGCGCCAGCGCTGCGTCGTAGATCCGCTCCCGCAGCATTTCCCGCGGGATCATACGGTTCTCAGCGCTTGTGACCTTGGTCATGACTATGGTCATATAGACAGCAGGCGGATGCGCCGTCAAGCCTAGCCCTTGCAGCCGGCCATCACGGCCCGGCGGCATTTGCATGGCTCGGCGGCAGCATTCGGCGGCTAAGCTTCGGCAGGGGAGGAAACTGATGATCCTGGCCGGGCTTTGCGTGGCGGGTCTTGCCGGCGCGCCGCTTTCGCCGGCGGACGCCAAGTCGTTCCGCAGCGACGTCGACGCGATCGTGCAAAAGATCGAGACGCTGCATCCCGCGCCGTTCGCGCACGCCGATCGCAAGGTGTTTGCGGCCGATGTCGCGTCGATCAAGGCAACGGCGCCGCAGAAAGGTCTTGGCTGCGCGACGGCGGAATTGATGGCGACGGTGGCCGAGCTTCACGACGGCCACACCTACGTGCTGCCGATCAACATTCCCGGCGAAACGCGTTGGTATCCCATCCGCTTCTACGCATTTCCGGACGGCCTTTATGTGACGTCGGTTGCACCGGACTATGCGTCGCTCGTCGGCAAGAAGGTCGTGAAGATCGGTTCGCTGGATGCCGATGCAGCGCTTGCCAAGGCCGTCGCGATGCAGGACGCCAACAATCCGCTCGCCGCGCGCGAGGGCACAGTCTGGCTTTCGCAGGCCGCGATCGCCGAAGCCATCGGCGCCGCATCGAACGGACAGATGACGGTGACGGTTGCCGATGGCGCCAGCGGCACGATCACGCAATCGCTCAAGCCGTTCGATGCAGACGTCAACAATGCGTGGAATCAGCAGGGCGAAATGTTCGGGCCGCGCATGCACAAGGATGCGCAAGCGTACGTGACGGCATTCGGCGGTCGTGGACCGCTCGATTTCCGCAAATCCGATCCGGCGCTGCCGCCGCATCTGCGCTATCGCCTGCCCTACCACATGGTTGAGTTTCCGAAATCGCGAACGCTCTATTTCCAGTGGAATTTCGTGCAGGACTGGGACGACGAGGATTTCGCGCACTTCTCACAACGCCTATTCAAGACGCTGGATGCCCATCCCGATTGGCGGCTGATTGTCGACGTCCGCTACAACAGCGGCGGCGACGGATCGAAAGTGCCCGGTTTCATCAAGCAGATCGTCAAGCGAGATCGTTTCGATGCGCCGGGGAATCTCTTCGTCATCACCGGGCGCAAGACGTTCAGCGCGGCGGTCGACTTTGTGGGCGAAGCGCACAACTGGACGTCGGCCATTTTCGTCGGCGAGCCGACCGGCGCAGGTCCGAACGCCTATGGCGACGCGCAGGAATTGACGACGCCGGCGCTGAAGATCCCCTATCAGGTCTCGACGAACTATCATCAGCACACGGATTTGACCGACCATCGTGACTCTTTCGCGCCGGACATCCCCGCCGTCATGAATGGTTCCGACTATTTCGCCGGCCGCGATCCGGCGCTCGATTCGATCCTCTCTGGAACCGACAACACACTCCTGCCAATCGCGGCTTTGGGCGTGAAGGACGGCGGGGCAGCGGCGCAATCGGCCTACGAACGACGAACCGCAGAGTGGTCGCAAATTCCCTGGTGGCAACCGTTCGGCGAGCGCGAGATGAATTCGGCAGCGTATGAACTTCTCAGCGGCGGCAAGGGGAAGGACGCGATCGTGCTGTTCAGGATGAACACGCAACGCTACCCGCAATCGGCCAATACGTGGGACAGCCTTGCCGAGGCCGAGCGCGCTGCGGGCGATGTCGCGGCGGCGAAAGGCGACTACGAAAAAGCGCTTTCCATCAATCCCGATACCAGCGACGCGAAAGACGCACTCGC